>JBDNEZ010000496.1:0-8422 GCA_041690095.1 Anderseniella sp. | reverse complement strand
GCTTTTGTGACACCATTGGAAAACAAGCCCGTCGCGGCACCTGTCCCTGCAACAACGGCACCTGCAGCGGTCGCGGTCATCACGGCGCGGCGCGAGAACCCCTTCTTTCTGGTTTCTTCAATTGACATAGCGTTAATTCCTTTCACTTTGTTGGACGCTGAATTTATTCTGTTGATTCTCGGGCACTTCCCATTAGCTCGTCGGTCGGTAAAATTGTTTTGACCTGCTTGGGCCGAGGGGCACCACCGCGGGCACGCGAAGCGGCCTTCTTGATGCAAACCGGACACTTCGTTGCGCTTTGGTAGAGCACCTGGCAATGCAGGCACTGGTGACACTCGTTCGGGTTGATGTGGCCTTCGGGATGAATGGCCTGGACCATGCATTCATTTGCGCAACGCAGGCACGGATCTCCGCATTGCTTGTAGCGCTTCAGCCAGTCAAACATCCTCATGCGCGCAGGAATGGCGAGCGCTGCACCCAGTGGACACAGATACCGGCAGTAAAACCGCTCGACGAACAGTCCGGCAGTAAGCAAGGCGACCACAAACAGGACATAGGGCCACGCGCGATCAAATTTCAAAATGATCGCGGTCTTGAACGGTTCGATTTCGGCAAAGCGTTCCGCCAATTCAAGCGAGTACAATGACAGGCCAAAAAGTCCGAGGAAAATCATGTACTTGATAGGCCAGAGACGCTCGTGCAGACCCCACGGCACTTGGTACTGCGGCACCTTGCAAAGCCGCGCGATCTTGTTGGTGAGTTCCTGCATTGCGCCAAATGGGCACAACCAGCCGCAGAACACGCCGCGGCCCCAGAACAACAGCGAGGCGGCAACTGAAAACCACAGGATGAAGATCAGCGGGTCCATCAGGAAGGCGGACCAGGAGAAGTTTTTCGTAACCGTGGAGAAGAACGCCAGAATATTGACGACAGACAATTGCGCATTGCCATACCAGCCCAGCACAAACAGGGTAAACGTCAGAAATCCAATACGGAACCAGTAGGTGAAGCGTTCATACCTGGTCACTTGCATCTGGAAGAAAAACACCCCCGTCAACACCCCGATAGCTGCGGCCAGCAGTCCGACCTCGATGCGTTTCTGCTCCCAGATGCGTTTCCATAAATGACTCAACTCGTCCGGATTTGAGGTCGCCAGTTCGCCGGATAACTGCGGTGTCGCGGGCAGCGTGGGCGCCGTGACGATTGTTTCAACATGACGCACCGGGATGCGGTAACCGAGATCAAACGTGATGAATGACTTGTCGATGGCACCGACTGCCCGTTGCACCAGCAATTGCAGGCGGAACGGCTCTGTGGGGTCGAATCCCACATCGGCTGGAATCTTGAACATGTCGAGTTCGCTGAACGAAGGCGCGTCAGCCGATGCAAGCCGGCCCAGACGCCGGTGCTGCTTGTCGAAAAATCTGACAGACGCATCGCCCTGAATGAGCTGAATGCGATCAAAAATACCACCACGCACATACCCAGAGCCCTTGAACGAGTACTTGCCGCGCCCCAGCACCAATATAGCTTCTTCCCCCTTACCCAGCCATTCGGTCAGGTTTTTGTATTCATCATCACCAAGCAGGGTGCGGCCAATTTCCGGCGCACTGATGAGGGCAACATGCATGTCGATGAACGCGGCGTCAGGATCCCCTTTTTCCGGCCGCTCGATGGCACGTGCGTCACCGCTGTCAACGAAGGCCTGATTTACCTGTCCAGTGTCCAGGCGCAGCGAACGCACGGATCCGTCGCCTGCCAGGGTTTGCCAGCTTGATACGGAAACATCATCTCCTGTCGGTCGCAGCAATTTCTGCGCCGGGCCCTGTTTGGCCAGCTCAGCTGTCAAACCGCCAAGCCCCAGTGACCGGGCAACTTTCAATCCGGCACGCACGATGGAGTCGTCTATGATCATGATGGTGACCGTTGCGCCAGAGACGATGTTCAACTCATGCGCCGAACCGCCCGCCTCGGCTTCCTTGATCAAATCAAGCCCGATGTACTTTTCCGTCACCGCGCGAATTTTGGATTCCGGGATACCGACCAGCACGATCGGTTCGGAGTGTTTGACAAGTTCTACGCCAGTCACCTTGGCATCGTCGCCAACGCCCATGACGATGTGAATGGGCTTGCCGGAGTAGCCGGTTGTGGTGACAAAATCCGAGGTCAGAAAGACGTGGCCGATTGTTTCACCGTTTCGCAGCGCCGGCACAACGGGGATATCATTGCGCAACGCACCAAAGCTGTCTGCGCCCGGCACCAGGACCGTGACATCAACCTTGTCCAGAAACCGCGCAATAAGAGGTTCGCTGTAACCGGCACGAACATCGATCATCATGGAGATGATCATGATCAACATTGCTGTGAGCAAATTGCGGTTACATTTCCTGTTCAGGTGCATGTCAGTTCTACTTCCTTTTGATTCGGTCAATGTATCGACCTCGCAAGCTTGATCCTTGCGCTAAATCAAACCAGGTGATTTTTTATAATGTTGGATAAATTGATCTAAACAATTGAAATAACTGGTTTTTATAACACTTTATAAAATTACCTCAATCCAGCAGTGTTCAAATTCGCCTCATTGCCTGTGGACCGGCCAAAGTCCGGCCTCGCATGAACTCGGTCAGGAACAGGTCTCAAGTCGGGTAATTCGAAGAAGTAGAAATCTGACAGAATCGCAGCTTTGCAGTCCGGCAGACATAATCGTCAGCTGGAGCGAGTTGCGCTCAAAACATATCCGCGCAATGCGATGATTGCCTGTTCCGGTTATTGCGGATCCAGGCACACTGCGCTTAATACCAAAGCAACTTTATGGGTTCAATTGAACCCATGTTGCTCTAACCGGATATTCTGGACAACAGTTCATCCCGGCTTGCCGTGAAGTTTCCGGCCACCCACCAGTCTTCCAGCACGGTGAGCGTCTCGCCAACCGGTGGTCCCGCTTTGATACCGGCAGCCAGGACATCCGCACCCTTGACCGGAAAAACCGGAATCTCCCATTCATCCGGCAAGCTGTACAGCTGCGCCCACATAACATTGTCGCCCTGGCCCTCACGCGCCCAGGCCAGCAGCACGGCCCTCCGCCAGGTTTCCGGGCCCGTTTGATACAGTACCACCTTGCGTTCATTGTCCCGCAATGCAGGCGAAGGCGGCAGTGCGGATTGAAGGTCGTTCAGCGCGCGCGTCTGGGTATTGGACAATCTGAGTAAAGCCGAAACCTCATCGCCCGGCAAAGGCAGGGCGGCTGCCAGCAGTGTTGTGTAGTCAGGGACAACGCCAATTGATCCGGCTTTCGATGCCACTGCGCTCAGCAGTTCATGGTCCATTCTGGGTCCGAACACTGTCTGATTGATGCCCGCTTCATTCATCAGCAGTGCCACTTCGCCAGCACGCTTGCCACACAGCAGCTTGCGCGTCTCCTGGCCAACGCGTTCTCTGGACAGCTTTTTCAAACCTTGCCGGAGCTGCGTGCACGCTGCAAGGCCATCGCTGTCGACCTCACCCCTGCCATATTGTGAATTGAAACGAAAGAAGCGCAGAATGCGCAAATAGTCTTCCCGGATGCGGGCGTCGGGGTCGCCGACAAAGCGGACGGTTCTGGTCTTCAGGTCAGCAATGCCATTCAATGGATCGAACACGTCACCATCACCCGAACAATAAAGTGCGTTCATGGTAAAGTCGCGCCTGGCTGCATCAACTGCCCAGTCATCCGTGAATGCTACCGTAGCTCTACGTCCATGGGTTTCAACATCATGGCGTAATGTGGTGACCTCGAACCCGTTGACGTCACTTAAAACTGTTACCGTGCCATGCTCGATACCGGTTGCAACCGACTTCAGGCCAGCAGTCCCGGCGGCTTCCAGCACTTTTTCAGGTGTCAGTGTGGTCGCGAGGTCGATATCGTGGACCGCTTCTCGCATGAGCGCGTTGCGCACGGCACCGCCGACGATGCGAGCTTCGCCACCGGCACGCGTGATTGCCTGAAACACGGCGCGCAAACCGGCCGTTTCGAAGACTTCATGACCATGCAGCGAGGGCAACGTCATCGCCGTGTCAGCTTGTCATGCAGGTTGCGCAACATGCCTGCTGTGGCGCCCCACACATAGCGTTCGCCATACGGCATGGCGTAATATTGCCGCTCCCGCCCCTGCCAGACCCGCGAATGGCGAAGGTGATTGGCAGGTTCCATGAAGTGCGCCAATGGAATGTCGAAAATTTCGGTCACTTCACCGGGTTCTGGAACAAGCTCGAAACCGCGCTTCAACAGCCCCACAACCGGCACAATACGAAACCCGGTGCTTGTCTGGTAGACATCCAGAAAACCGGTCGGCTCCACAAACTCGGGCGACACTCCGGTTTCTTCAAAGGTTTCGCGCAACGCGCATTCCAGCGGACCTGCATCTTCCGGGTCGACCTTGCCGCCCGGAAAGGCGATCTGGCCCGCGTGGATCGGCAACGCGTCAGAGCGTTGCGTCAAGAGAACATGCAACTCTCCGTCACGCTCGATCAATCCGACAAGCACGGCGGCTGCCCGGATGTTTTCCGCTGATTTCAGCGCAGGTTCTGCATTAAGATCCGCGTCGGAACGCAGGGTTGGAAGCGCCAGGTCAACAGCTTCCACAGGTATCTGCGCATGAAGTCGCGGCACAACATGTTCGCGAAACCAGTCTTGCGAGTAGATTGCCATACAGCTTACGCACCAGCCTCGTCAGCCTGCATCATCGGCCAAAAGCAACCCGATGACCACACGCCGAACCAGCGCTCTCCATTGTGTATTTCCACGCAACCGGCTGCCACCAGGTCAGGAAACACGGCTCGCGCCACGCGAGCTTCCAGACCGCCCCTGACCGTCACATAAGGCAGCGCTACATCATCTGCTGCAGCACCTTCGGCAAAGCGCATCGGATGGTCCTTTCCAATTGTCACGGTATCGCCAATGTTGGTGGTTAGCGTCACAATCTGATTTCTTGCAGTTCCGTCAATCGAAATATCGACAGCCAGAAACGGCACATCTGCAACCTTTATGTGTCGCTTTTCGGCTGGCGTGACAAGGACATAACCGCCATCTGATTCACGTCGCAATATGGATGCAAACAATGCGACGAGGCCAGCGCGACGAATCGGCGAACCCTCATGAAACCAATTGCCATCGATGTCGATTGCGATATCGATGGGCGCGGCATATTCGGGATGCCAGGCTTCTACCGGCGCCGGCGTACGGTTTGGCATGTCGCCGGCTGAAATGGCCTCAAGACCGCGTATGTCGCGTGCATCAATCATGTTTCCGATCACTCCGTCGTCTTGATATGGTGACGGCATTGTGAAGTACCAAACAGTCCAACTGTGAAGAGCCATCGTTACATCATGGTAACTTGTTCTAACAACCATGTTGCCGCCAGTGTTTATGGCATATGGTTATAACATGATAGCGAATCCGGTTAGCTTATGAAAAATATGAGGTCCTGAATTCAATGAGTACCGTCACCAACGCCGATGCCAAAATCCTCGACGAACTCGAGGTCACGGCTCAACGGCTTGAAAAAGCCAAAAAATCCCTGAAAACTGTCATTTTTGGACAAGACGAGGTAATCAACCAGGCCTTGATTGCGATCCTTGGTGGTGGCCATGCACTGCTGGTCGGTGCCCCGGGCCTGGCAAAAACCAAACTGGCAATCACTCTTGGCACGGTATTAGGTCTGGATGAAAAACGCATACAGTTCACGCCGGATCTGATGCCTGCCGACATTCTGGGTTCCGAAGTGCTCGACGAGGGGGAGACCGGCCGGCACCAGTTTCGCTTTGTCAAAGGACCGGTATTCTGCCAACTGCTGATGGCAGACGAAATCAACCGCGCCAGCCCGCGAACCCAGTCTGCCCTGCTGCAGGCCATGCAGGAACACCACATTACCATTGGCGGCCAAAGCTATGACTTGCCGTCACCGTTTCACGTGCTGGCCACCCAGAACCCGATTGAGCAGGAAGGCACCTATCCGCTGCCCGAAGCCCAGCTCGACCGTTTCCTGCTGGAGATAAATGTCCCGTATCCGGACCTTGAATCGGAACGGCGCATGTTGTTTGCCACGACCGGCAATGACGAGGTGGAAGTGGCCAATGTGTTTTCACGCGACGATCTGATGCGCGCGCAACGTCTGACCCGGACCATCCCTGTGGGAGAGAAAATTGCCGACGCGATCCTTGACCTGGTGCGCTCGGCCCGGCCCGGCACAGACGGTACCGACTACGCCAATGACACAATTTCCTGGGGACCGGGGCCGCGTGCCAGTCAATCGCTGATGCTGGGCGTTCGCGCACGAGCCTTGCTGGACGGCAGACTGTCACCGTCGCTTGATGATGTAGTAGCGCTGGCGGCGCCCGTCCTGCGCCACCGCATGGCGATAACGTTTTCCGCCCGCGCAGATGGCGTCACCATTGACGATGTCATCAGCAAGCTTACCGAGCCGATCAGGATTTAAGGAAACTACAGCTTGGCCACTATGACCTCTCCTTCTCCCACTGCTGCCGGACTGCGCGGATCCGCTGACCGCCTGGCCAGTGCCTACCCGCCATTGCTCATCCAGTCCGAGCGCATTGCCAATGCCATCGTGCACGGTGCGCATGGCCGCAGACGAACAGGCCCCGGATCCGATTTCTGGCAATACCGGCCCTATTCGCCCGGAGATTCAATTTCACGCATCGACTGGCGCAAAACCGCGCGGGCCGGAAAGACCCTGATCCGCGAAAGTGAATGGGCAGCAACAAACACTGTATTTGTCTGGGCAAGTCAGACGGTTGGCATGGATTTCAGATCGGACCTGGCCAATACGACCAAACGCGAACGTGCCGCTGTTCTGGCGCTGACCATTGCCACGCTTGCCATTCGCGCCGGAGAACGCGTCGGCGTGCTCGGCTGGCCGCAGGCACCGGGCCATACACGCCTGGTCTTGCGGCGCATGGCAGCCTGGTATTCGGGTGAAGCGGACGAAAGTTTCATGGCGCAATCACTACCGCCCGAAGTGCCTCTGCCGCGTCATGCGAGTTGCGTCCTGATCGGTGATTTTCTCGATCCGCTTGACCAGTTGCGCACCAGACTCGGCAATATTGCAGATGCCGGTCTTCGGGGCCACATAGTGCAGGTCACCGATCCGGCAGAGGAAACCCTGCCCTATCACGGTCGCACCGAATTCATCGAAATGGCCACCGGGGAAAAGCTGGTGACTGGACGCGCGGAAACCCTGCGACAGGACTATATTGCGGCTTTTGCCAGACACCGGGATGGCCTCAGACAACTGGCGCGGCAACTTGGCTGGACGTTTGCCGTCCATCACACTGACCAGTCACCGCATCCGCTGCTGGTGGCCCTGTATTCACGCCTGTCGCAACG
This sequence comes from Anderseniella sp., assembly GCA_041690095.1. Taxonomy (GTDB): domain Bacteria; phylum Pseudomonadota; class Alphaproteobacteria; order Rhizobiales; family Aestuariivirgaceae; genus Anderseniella. The sequence continues at coordinate 1,041 of JBDNEZ010000496.1, read as the reverse complement.
CACCAGTACTTCCGCACTGACCAGGGCGGGATAAGCATGTCGGCACTACTGACAGGTCTGGCATTTACAACACCACTGGCACTTGCCGGACTTCTGGCCCTGCCTCTTATCTGGTGGTTGTTGCGCTTCACGCCACCACGGCCGCAACAGGTGAGGTTTCCACCGTACCGGCTGTTGCTGGACCTGATCTCGCGCGAAGAACAACCGCAACACACTCCGTGGTGGGTTTTATTGATGCGTCTTGCCATGGCGGCAGCGGTGATACTCGGCGTTGCCGGTCCATTGCTGAATGCCTCGAACGTGCGCGATAGAACGGCGGACCCGTTGTTGATCATTGCTGATGATGGCTGGGCATCGGCGCCCGACTGGCAGCTCCGCCAAAACCTGATTCGCGACCTGCTGACCGAGGCACAACGCGCCGGCGCTCCCACCGCCATCACCGGAACCTCCGGCTCTTCAAATGTACGCGAACTGAACTTTGCCGAGGCCGCGACAACGCAGAAAGCCGCCGCTGCAATGACACCAGGCGCGTTATCGCCAAAACGCGGTATGCTCGGCGCTGAACTTGCCAGAACTTTCAGCGACACCGAAAACCTGCGCGTCTTGTGGCTCAGCAACGGGATTGCCGATACTGAGGATGGCGAGTTTATCAACATGCTGGGCGATCTGGGCAACGGCAACGCCCGTGTGGAAGTCCTGCTGCCTGACAGTACACGTATTCCATCGGCGCTGCTCAAACCTGAACTGGACGCATCAAAACTGAAACTCTCTGCCGAAAGAGCAGATGCCGGCGATGCCAGAACGCAACAGGTAACTGTGCGTTCGCTCAGTGGCCGTGTACTGGCCGAAGCACCTCTGGTGTTCACCAAAGGACAGACCAGCGCGACAGCAAGCATTGAGCTACCGCTGGAGCTGCGCAATGAAGCCGCTCGTATCGAGATCGCCAACGCCCGCTCGGCGTCAGGCATCTATCTGTTCGATGACCGCTGGAGACGCAAATCCGTCGCCATGCTGTCGGGCGCATCGCAAGAGCTTGAGCAG
>JBDNEZ010000495.1:0-2359 GCA_041690095.1 Anderseniella sp. | reverse complement strand
TCAGCTGGGCGCAATGCCGTGTCATGCTGCCGGGCTGGTATGGCTTTGGGGCTGCCGTCGAGAAGTGGCTTGCCGCTGACCCGACGAACACTACAGACAAATTGACCGAGCTCTACAATACCTGGCCCTTCTTCCGGGCCCAGTTGTCCAACATGGACATGGTGCTGGCCAAATCCAGTATGGCGATTGCGCGACGTTATGCCAACCTGGTCGAGGACGAAGTGCTGCGCGAAACAATATACGGGCGTATCCGCGAGGAGTGGCAGTCGACCATTGGCGCGGTCTTGCGCATCAGCCGTCAGCACGAGTTACTGGAACGCAATCCGCTGCTGAACCGGTCCATCCAGAACCGGTTCCCATATCTCGATCCGCTCAATCACCTTCAGGTCGAGATGATGAAGTTGAGCCGCGCCCAGTCACAGGACCCGAAGGTGTTGCGGGGAATTCAACTCACCATCAACGGCATTGCTGCCGGTCTTCGCAATAGTGGGTGATGCCGGCATGCTTTGGTATTATCCGATGATACGGCTCAGGTAGCCGTGATAGAAGGTTTCGATACCCCACTCCATGTTCGACAGCGGGCCGGGTTGGAATGCAGTCGAATTTACACCCTGCTGGTTGTAACGGATGATCCGTTCATCATCGCGCGACGTGACCTCCCATAGCCAGGTCAGTTCCTCGATTGAATAGTCACGGTCTTCGACGGCGTCACCACGAACCATCCAGACAACCTGGATGTCGGTTTCCTGCAGAGTTCTGGGGATGAAACGATACCCGACAATGTGGTCGGCGTAAGCCAGAAAGCTGTTCAACGGGCCGATCATCACGTCCGTCGCTCCGCCGTCATATTGGGCAATGCCGCCGAGCAGCGGCGCTACCGGTTCACCTGAGCGCGATCCGGTCTTGTAACCCGGATAGAGTGGATAGCGGCGGTAATAAATATCGCTGCCCAGGCTCTGCGCGTCGGGTCCGGTCTCATTCAGTACATCTGCAGGAAGACCGGCCTGGCGTGAGTTCTCCGCCAGTGCCGACAGCAGGTCGTCAGTCATGGATGCCGGGTCTTTCAGACTGTGCGAACGCGAATACTCCTTGTGTGCCGGTGCACAGTGATAGCATTCCAGATAGTTCTCCAACGCCAGTTTCCAGTTGGCGGGCACCGGGAAAGACGCGCTATGGACCACTTTCAGGTCTTCGAATCCGAATGGTCTGGTCAACGGTGCGAGCCGTTGCAGAGCTGGTTCGAGTTCGGGCGGTTGATCGGAGAGGCACACGAAAATCAGGCCCTGGAACACTTTCAGGCTGGCCGAAAAAAGGCTGTAGTCAGCGCGATCAAATTGCTTGTCCATCTGACGATCAGTTCGCAGGCTGCCATCAAGATCATATGTCCAGGCATGATAGGGGCAGGACAACACGGAGGTTTTCCCGGAGGCTTCCAGACAGACTCTGGATCCGCGGTGGCGGCAGACATTGATGTGCGCATGAATTTCACCTTGCCGGTCGCGTACAACAACAATCGATTCGGAGGCGTAGTCGAACCTGAAGAAGTTTCCCGGCTCGGGGATCTGGCTCACATGGCCAACCCAGATCCAGTTTTTGTTCCAGAATGCTTTGATGTCGTGATCAAAGACGGCAGGTGAGGTATAGAAAGGCCCGGAAAGTGCAAAACCCGGCCTGCGCGTTTTGACCAGTTCCCGGACGTTGGCAATCGCGGTTTGATCCAGTGATACTTGCATATCAAAACTCCACTTCAAGTGCCGGACAAGGCGGTTATTTCCCGCCTGAACAAGGCAGACTCAATTTCTGTTTTATCCTTCTCGAAATTGCGTGCCGCCATATGACCCGAGTAGACAGCGTCAACGATCAGACCGGGGGCTGAGGCGTCCCCGATCAATTCAAGTGTCGCCAGCTTGAGGCTGTTGTCGCCAGACTGGCGCAAGTCATCATACAACTGGCTGACACGCTGTCTTTCAGTGACCAGAACAACTGCGTCGCAAGCCTGTTGTTGTCGGGTTCCGGTAAAAGTGCAGGCAATTTCACAGGATCCGGCAGCTACGCTTTTCAACTGTTTATGAGCCAGGATGGAAACACCTTTTTCCAGCAGCGAGGTCTGTATTCTGGTCTGCTCGAGGGTTGCCGCGGTCCATGGAGAAACGATGCTCGCCGGGGTCACGAAACTGACTTTTCTGCCCAGTACTGCAAGGTGTTCTGCAATTACGCCGGCCAGATAGGCTTGATCATCATCATAGATGACCACCTGGCCGACAGGCGGCAGTTTACCTTGCATGATGTCGTCCGGCGTGAAAATTGCTGTTGTATCGCCGATCTGAACGGGCGCTCTGGATGTTCTGCCGATACCGTC
>JBDNEZ010000494.1:0-3139 GCA_041690095.1 Anderseniella sp. | reverse complement strand
GCCTGCCGCTGTGGCATCAAGGTGTATCTCAAGGACGGCACCGTCAAATACATTGAAGGCAATCGCGATCATCCGGTGAACAAGGGTGTGCTGTGCGGCAAGGGTTCTGCCGGCATCATGCAGCATTATTCACCGGCGCGCCTGACCAAGCCCTTGATGCGGGTGGGACCGCGCGGCTCCGGCGAATTCCGCGAGGTTGAATGGGACGAAGCGCTCAGAACGGCAACTACCTGGCTGTCACAGGTGCGCTCGACCGATCCCAAAAAACTGGCGCTGTTTACCGGACGCGACCAGTCGCAGGCTCTCACCGGCTGGTGGGCAACGCAGTTCGGGACGCCGAATTTTGCCGCTCATGGTGGTTTTTGTTCGGTGAACATGGCTGCAGCCGGCCTGTACACCTTTGGCGGGTCATTCTGGGAGTTTGGTGAGCCCGACTGGGACCGCACCAGATACTTTCTGCTGTTCGGCGTTGCCGAAGACCATGCCTCCAACCCGATCAAGACCGGGCTTGGCAAGCTGAAGAAGAACGGTGCCAAGATCGTGTCGATCAACCCGGTCAAGTCGGGCTATTCGGCCATTGCCGATGAATGGGTCGGTATTCGCCCCGGCACGGATGGATTGTTCGTCGGTGCGCTGGTCCATCAATTGCTCAAGGCGGGCAAGATAGATCTCGACTATCTGGCACGCTACACCAATGCCGGTCATCTGGTGATTCAGGATCCCGGTGGTGAAGACGATGGCCTGATTGCACGTGACCGCTACGGCAAGGTGCTGGTGCTGGATGCAAAAACCCGAAAACCGATTCCGGTCGACAAGTCCGACCAGGCGGCACTGCATGGTAAAGTGAAGCTTCCCGGCAAGCGCAAGCGCATGGGCGTGCCGTCATTCCAGTTTGTCGCCGAGCGCTATCTGTCAGATGAATACTCGGCGGAAAAGGCGGCTGCCCACTGCGGCATCAAGGCCGCCACTATTGAGCGTATCGCCGGTGAACTGGCGCATGCCGCCTTTGAACAGGCATTTGAACTGGACATCGCCTGGACCGATACCCACGGCAACAAACACGACAAGATGACCGGCAGACCGGTATCGATGCATGCCATGCGCGGTATCTCTGCCCATTCAAATGGGTTTCACACTTGCCGTTCAATCCATATCCTGCAGATCCTGCTAGGCACCATCGATGTGCCGGGTGGGTTTCTGTACAAACCGCCATTCCCGAAAGCCGCACCTCCCGGCCTGAAGCCTGCCGGCAAGGTCGGCGAGGTCAACCCGCTGACACCGCTTCCCGGCCCGCCGCTGGGGTTCGTGGCAGGCCCGGAGGATCTGCTGGTCAACGAGGATGGTTCGCCACGGCGCATCGACAAGGCATATTCGTGGGATGCGCCGATTGCCGCCCATGGCCTGATGCATACCGTGATCACCAATGCGGCCAACAAGGACCCGTACGGCATTGATGTGTTGTTCATGTACATGGCAAACATGGGCTGGAACTCGACCATGAACACCACTGGTATCATGGAGCACCTGACCAGAATCGATGAGCAAACCGGTGACTATGTGATCCCGAAATTCATCTATTCAGATGCCTACTATTCCGAAACCGTAGCCTATGCGGACATGATCCTGCCGGATACGACCTATCTGGAGCGTTGGGACTGTATCTCGATGCTGGATCGCCCTATTTCCGAACCGCATGCGCCGGCTGACTCAATTCGCCAGCCGGTAGTTGAACCGGACCGGGATGTACGCCCGTTTCAGTCGGTCATGCTGGATCTCGGTGCACGGCTCGGCCTGCCGGGCATGGTTAAGCAAGACATGACGCCGAAATTCCCCGGCGGCTATCCTGATTACATTGTCAATCATCAGCGCGGTCCGGGCATTGGCCCATTGGCCGGTTTCCGGGGCGTTGACGGCAGCAAGCAGGGCATCGGCGAGGTCAACCCGAACCAGCTCGACGACTACATCAAGAACGGCTGTTTCTGGAAATACGACATGCCCGAACACATGCGCTATTACCGCATGGCCAACAAGGATTACCTGGAATGGGCTCAAGGCTTCGGCTTCAATCCCAATGCCAACCAGATCATGTTCAACCTGTATTCCGAAACCATGCAGAAGTTCCGCCAGGCTGCGCGTGGCCATGGTGACATCGTACCGCCGCAGATGCATCGTCGCCGGGTAGAGGCCTTTTTTGATCCGGTTCCCATGTGGTATGCGCCGTTTGAAGAAGCCATGACCGATGCCCGTGAATTCCCGATGCACGCGATTACCCAGCGGCCCATGGCGATGTATCATTCATGGGGCTCCCAGAACGCCTGGCTGCGCCAGATACTGGGACGCAACTGGCCTTATATGGAACGCGGCAGGGCAGCGAAGCTGGGCCTGAAAGACGCAGACTGGGTGCACGTCACCAGCCATCACGGCCGTATCAAGGTGCAGTTGAAGCTTATGGACGGGGTCAACCCGGATACCGTGTGGACCTGGAATGCCATCGGCAAGCGCTCAGGTGCCTGGAACCTCGACAAGAATGCGCCGGAGGCCAAAAAGGGCTTTCTGCTCAACCACATCATTTCCGACCTGCTGCCGGCGCGTGAAGGCGGTTACCGGTATTCGAACTCCGATCCGGTCACGGGGCAGGCGGCCTGGTACGATCTTCGTGTGCGCGTCGAGAAGGCCGATGGGGCGGCAATGTCCGAGCCTCAGTTTGAGGCAACCAGGCGGCCGCCGGGCCTGTTCAGGGCAGCCATGAAAATCGGCTCGCGGGCACTAAAGGGGGCCAAGTCATGACAACTCTGCCAGATACAACCAAGCCGGGCCAGAAGAAGCTCGGCCTGGTCATCGACCTGGATACCTGCGTTGGCTGTCAGGCGTGTGCGGTGTCGTGCAAGGAATGGAATACTCAAGGTTATTCCGCACCGCTCACGGACCTTGAACCCTATGGACCTGATCCGTCAGGGGCATGGCTCAACCGCATCCATGGCTATGAAACCGGTGAAGGCGACAATGCGCGCGGACTGCATTTTCCGCGCTCCTGCCTGCACTGCGAAACGCCCGCCTGTGTGACAGTGTGCCCGACCGGTGCCAGTTACAAACGTGAAGAAGACGGCATTGTGCTGGTCAATCCCGACACCTGCATCGG
>JBDNEZ010000493.1:0-2365 GCA_041690095.1 Anderseniella sp. | reverse complement strand
TTGTTGATATTGAAACTGACATCCTTGATGGCGTGCACACCACCGAACGAAAGTGTCACATTGCGCACGTCAAGCATGACTTCCGGCGCAATTGCCCGGTCGTTGTCCGGGTTGGAAGGTTTCACAGCCGGGTTCATTCTGCAGCCTCCTTGAAGCTTGCCCGGTCAATGGCATGCAGCTTCATGTCGCGAATTTCGACATCTCCTTCAATGTCACCGCGCCGGCCGTCTTCAAAGGTGACTTCGGTCTTGATCTTCTGGCGCTGCCTGCCGGGGTCGTACAGCGCATCGATCAGCACGGCATAGCGCTCATTGACCAGCGAACGGCGCACCTTGGCAGTGCGGGTAATCTCGCCATCATCCGCGTCCAGCTCCTTGTGCAAAATCAAGAAGCGTGAAATCTGGGCGCCGGCGACGCGTTCTTCCTGCGCCAGTTCCCGGTTCACCTCATCCACATGGCTTTCGATCATCTTGTAGACGTCGGCATGGCCTGCAAGTTCCTGGTAGCTGGCGTAGACGATATTGTTGCGTTCTGCCCACGAGCCGACTGACGTCAGATCAATGTTGATAAACGCGGTAACCGTGTCCCGGCCATCACCGAAGGCCACTGCTTCCTTGATGTTCGGGAAGAATTTCAGCTTGTTCTCGATGTATTTCGGCGGGAACAGGGTGCCGTCATTCAGTTTACCCACATCCTTCGCGCGATCGATAATCTTCAGGTGGCCATTTTCATCGATGAAGCCGGCATCGCCTGAATGCACCCAGCCATCCGGGGTTCGGGTATCCCGGGTTGCATCCTGGTTTTTGTAGTACTCGGTGAAAATTCCAGGCGAGCGATACATCACCTCACCATTGTCAGCCACCTTGATCTCCACCCCGCCCATCGGTATTCCGACAGTGTCGGCATAAATCTCGCCATCAGGCTGGCCGGTAATGTAGACAGCTGCCTCGGTCTGTCCGTAAAGCTGTTTCAGGTTCATCCCGAGCGCACGGTAATATTTGAAAATCTCCGGCCCGATCGCTTCGCCTGCAGTATAACCGATACGAACCTTGCTCAGCCCATAGCGGTTTTTCAGCGGGCCATAGACCATGAGATTGCCGAGCCAGTACTTCAGTCTCGCCACCAACGGCACCGGCTTGCCGTCCAGAATATCTTCGCCATAGTCTCGTGCCACTGCCAGAAAATAATCAAACATTTTCTTTTTGGGCGCGCCGGCATCTTCCATGGCGACCATGGTCTGGGTAATCAGGTTTTCATAAATCCTCGGCGGCGCAAAGGCGTAGGTCGTGCCAACCTCGCGCCGGTCCTGAACAATGGTTTCCGGACTCTCGGGGCAGTTGACGCAATACCCCGATGCGTAGGACTGGGCATACGAAAAGACATGGTCTCCAACCCAGGCCATCGGCAGATAGGCAATGACTTCCTCGGCTTCAGTCAGATTGTCAAATTCCGCCGCCGTTTCAGCAGCCCATATACACGCACCTTGTGTCAAAACCACTCCCTTGGGGCGGCCTGTCGTGCCTGACGTGTACAGGATAATGGCAGTGTCGCCGGACTTGCCTCTGGCAATCTCGTCCCGCCATAGTTGATCGCTTGCGCTATTTTCGCGGCCCAGTTCCTGGACCGCCTCGTAAGACCGCACACCCTTGACATCATAGTTCTGCAAACCACGCGGCTCGTCGAACACAATTTCCTTGAGGTTGGTGTAGGTTTCGCGAATTTCCAGCAGCTTGTCGACCTGTTCCTGGTTCTCGACAACGGCAAATTGCACACCTGCATGATCAAGAACATAGCCCATCTCTTCGGCAACCGAATCCTGATACACCGGCACCGGAATCGCACCCAGCGACTGAGCCGAACAAATCGCCCAATACAGTCTTGGCCGATTATCGCCGACAATGGCGATCCGGTCGCCCCGCTTGAGGCCCAGTGCACGCAACCCCATGGCCAGGTCGCGAATTTCGCGCAGCGTTTCTGCCCAGGTCCAGGTTTGCCAGATACCCAGATCCTTTTCACGCATGGCAGGACGTGCGCCACGGATTTGAGCATTTCGCAATAACAGTTTTGGAATTGTGTCGTGCACCGACGCGTCATGCGCTTCAGCAGTCATCTCTTGTTTCCACCCTGACAAACAGCATTTGAGACACTGCTTGTTCACTTCCGTTTACCGGTCTTATGCCGACGATTGGATGTGAGTGTGCCGAAAAAAAATGGTGTGCACCAGTAGTCAGTTGACAGACAGCCCATAATCTTGTGTTCTACGCGCTCAGAAACTATCTGACGGCATGAGAGCAATAGGGATTCAATTGAACCCATGTTGCTTTAACACTTTGAAAGTGATCAGGCTTATGATTTAGCGATCATG
>JBDNEZ010000492.1:0-6117 GCA_041690095.1 Anderseniella sp. | reverse complement strand
GTCGGCAACGGCATGGCCTTCACGGATGGCAACCGGGGTCAGTGCCACACGATCCGTGACATCTCCCACGGCATAGATGTGGTCCACATTGGTCTTTGAATACTCATCAACCCTGATGGCGCCGTTGGGCTTTGTTTCAACGCCTGCATGTTCAAGCCCCAGGCCTTGCGTATAGGGAGACCTGCCAATGGCAAACATGATCTGCTCGGCTTCGAGAACATCGCCGTTTGTGAGCGTGCCCTTCAGGATATCGTCGTGCTTTTCGATCCTGGTGAACACCTGACCGGTGACGATATCGATGCCCTTCTTTGTCATCTCGGTAGTCAGGTGATCACGGACATCATCGTCAAATCCGCGCAAAATCTTGTCGCCGCGATAAAGCAGCGTCGTGTCCACGCCGAGACCGGCAAATATGCCGGCAAACTCAACTGCGATATATCCACCACCGGCAATCACGATACGTTCAGGCAGCGCTTCCAGATGAAACGCTTCATTGGAGGTGATCACATGCTCGATGCCGGGCAGTTTCTCATCAATATTCACTACGCCGCCAGTGGCAACCAGAATGTATTTGGCTGTCACGTGGCGTTGCTCGGCGACCAGGAATACCGAGTGGGGATCACGAAATTGAGCACGGGTGTTGAACAATTCAACGCCGGCCTTCTCCAGATTGGTGATATAAATCCTGTTGAGCCGATCAACCTCCCTGTCCTTGTTGGAAACCAGGGTCCACCAGTCAAAAGCCACCTTTTTCGTAGACCAGCCGAAGCCAATGGAGTCTTCAAAGCTTTCTGCAAACTGGCTGGCATAGACGAACAGTTTTTTCGGCACGCAACCGCGGATCACGCAGGTGCCGCCATAGCGGTATTCCTCGGCAATGCCGACTTTGGCACCGTGAATAGCGGCAATACGGGCAGCGCGAACGCCCCCCGACCCGCCGCCAATGACGAAGAGATCATAATCGTAATCAGACATGGCGTTGCTAGCTTTCAATAATTTCCAGGCCGTCGGGACCACCTAGTATCGCCATGCCGGCCATGCCAATAAACAAGCCGTGATCGACGACACCTGGAATGGTTGAGATCACCGACGCCAGCTTCTGGGCATCGGGAATGATGCCGAAAGCGCAATCGATGATCACATTGCCGTTGTCAGTGACAAACAGTTCACCGTCGCGCATCCGCAAGGCAAGCGAACCCTCGCAACCGGCCCATTTGCCGGCATGTTCCAGTTTCATGGCGGTTGCCTTGACGCCGAACGGCACCACCTCCACCGGCAGCGGAAATGCGCCCAGCGTTGCAACCTTCTTGGTGTGATCGGCAATGACGATCATCTGTTTGGACGACGAAGCCACGATCTTCTCGCGCAGCAACGCACCGCCACCACCCTTGATCAGCGTGAGGTTCGCATCCAGTTCATCTGCACCGTCGACCGTCAGGTCAAGCACCGGTTCCTCATCAAGCCTGGTCAACGGAATGTTCAGGCTTTCAGCCTGCTCGCGGGTGGCTTCGGAGGTTGGTACGCAAACGACATTCAGGCCGTTTGCAACCATCTCGCCGAGCCCTGCAACAAACTTCGCTGCCGTGGATCCCGTTCCCAGACCGATCTTCATGCCTTCGCTCACGTGCAGCAATGCCTCACGCGCGGCGGCTTCCTTGGCCTCGTCGGGTGTCACGAACTCAAGCCACCCATCAGCATGTATTTCATTTCGACATATTCCTCGACGCCGTGGATTGAACCCTCGCGGCCGATGCCGGATTCCTTGACCCCGCCGAAAGGTGCCACCTCGGTAGAGATGATGCCTTCATTAATGCCGACGATGCCGTATTCCAGTGCTTCACCGACGCGCCAGACGCGGCCGATGTCACGGGTGTAGAAATAGCATGCCAGACCAAGCTCGGTATCGTTCGCCATCGCGATGGCTTCTGCTTCGGTCTTGAACCGGAACAGGGGTGCGACGGGACCAAAGGTTTCCTCGCGGGTTATTTTCATGTCCGTGGTCACATCGCGCAGGATGGTCGGTTCGTGAAAGTTCCCGCCCAGGGCCTTACCGCCGGTCACGATGCTGGCCCCCTTGTCGAGGGCGTCCTGGATGTGTTCCTGCACCTTGTCGACACCGGCCTTGTTGATCAACGGCCCGGTGGTCACGCCGTCAACGGTGCCGTCACCAACCTGCATCTTGCCGACAGCCTCCGCCAGTTTTGCAGCAAACGCGTCATAAACACCTTCCTGCACCAGCAGGCGGTTGGCGCAAACACAGGTCTGACCGGCATTGCGGTACTTGGAGGCCATGGCACCGGTGACCGCTGCATCAAGATCAGCATCATCAAACACGATGAACGGCGCGTTGCCGCCCAATTCCATGCCAACCTTCTTGACCGTATCTGCGCACTGTTTCATCAGCAATTTGCCGATTTCCGTGGAGCCGGTGAAGGTCAGCATCTTGATGATCGGATTGGAGGTCATTTCCGTGCCGATTTCCGATGCCTTGCCGGTCACCACATTGATGACACCTGCCGGAATGCCGGCGCGCTCTGCCAGTTCACACAGTGCCAGTGCCGACAGAGGTGTCTCGGAGGCAGGCTTGATGACGATGGTACAGCCGACGCCAAGTGCCGGACCTGCCTTGCGGGTGATCATGGCATTTGGAAAATTCCACGGGGTAATCGCTGCGACTACGCCAACCGGCTGACGCGTCACGACGATGCGGGCATCTGCCTTGTGGCTCGGAATGGTCTCGCCATAGATGCGCTTGGCTTCTTCAGCAAAGAATTCAATGAATGATGCGCCGTAGGCAATTTCACCACGCGACTCAGCCAGTGGCTTGCCCTGTTCAGCGGTCATGATCTGGGCCAGGTCTTCCTGGTTTTCCATCATCAGGTTGAACCAGACGCGCATGATGTTGCTGCGCTCCTTGGCGGTTTTGGCCGCCCAGCCCTTCAAGGCCTTGTCGGCGGCTTCGATGGCCTGCCTTGTTTCCTTGACGCCGAGTTTGGGCACCGAGGCAATGACGTCTCCTGAAGCCGGGTTGGTGACCTCGATGGTGTCGTCGCCGGATATCCATTTGCCGTCAATATAGCACTGCTGTTTGAGCAGTGACTTGTCCTTGAGAATGTCTTGCAGGGCTTGGGTTTTGATCGCGTCCATGGGGGTGCTCCTAACTTACAGGTTTGTTGGCAGGCGGTGTAGCATGGCCTGCGTCACTCTCCAAGGCACATCAGGTTGCATCGAGGCTGTATCCGACGCATACCTTCGACAAACACATCATGTGCCAAATCAGTGAGGAATAATGATCAAATCTGCGGTGATCTTTGATCTGGACGGAACACTTGTCGATACGGCTCCGGACCTTTGGGGGGCCACCAACCACGTCCTGAAAGCGTACGGACGCCGTGAAGTGTCGCTGGATGATGTTTACGAAATGGTCGGCATGGGTGCCAAAAAGCTGATCGAGCGCGGCTTCGAACGCACAGGTGAACCGGCGCGCGCGGACATGATCGACACCCTGTTTCGCCAGTTCATCGAGTTTTATTCGGCCAACATAACCGCCCGGTCAAAACCTTACCCTGGTGTGATTACCCTGCTCGACGAACTGAAAGCCCGCGATATCGGCCTTGCCGTTTGCACCAACAAGCTGGAGCGTTTGTCGGTCAAGCTGATCAACGAATTGAATATGAAGCAGTACTTCTCTGCAATCATCGGACCGGACACAACCGGCGTGGCAAAACCTGATCCCAGGCCGCTGGATGCCGCCATCAAGGCCGCCGGTTCGGCGCGCTCGCACGCCATCATGATCGGCGACAGCGCCACCGACATCCGCACCGCCCAAGCTGCTTCCATACCGGTTGTGGCAGTGAGCTTCGGGTACACCGACACCCACGTATCGGCTTTTGACCCGGATCATGTAGTTGATCATTTTGACGAGATCCTGCCGATCCTCGAAGCGCGGTTTGCGGTTCATGCATTGGATTGAATGCTTGATGTTTTACAATGCAGGCGATTTTTCAATCCGACCCAGCACGATGCCGGCAATCGCTGTTAGCGCGGCCATTGGCAGCAGATAGATCAGCGACATGGTCCAGCTGCCGTTGCCCGTTGTTACCAGCCATGTGGTGACGGCTGGGCCGACCAGCTGTCCGATGGCTACGCACTGCAGCATCAGCCCGTTGACGCTGGAGACATGGGCCCGGCTTGGAGCATGGCGGGCAACTCCGGCAAACAGGGATCCGGGGATCAAGCCGCCGAAACTGGAAAACAGTACAGCACCGGCAATTCTGACCGGCACCGGCAAGGCAGCGCTCATCACCATGACGGCCCCCAGTGCCATTGCAGCGCTGGCCACAAGGATCAGGGTTTGCCGGCGCACACCGCGGTCAAGCATGAACCCGGCGGTTATGTTGCCGGTGGTGTTGACCACCATGATCATTGCGCCAATGGCTGCCGCAGGTGCCAGCGCCCACCCGGCGCGTTCAACCAGGATCAGCGGCACAAACGACGTGACCGCCATGTATTGTCCGGAATAGCATCCGAAAACAGCGCCCAGCATGACCGCGCCCGGCGTTTTCAGAACCGCCCTGACCCGGCCTTGCCCGGCACCGGGCGCATCGCTGCTTTCGCGCGGGGCGGCCCAGACCAGGGCTGCCAGAAACACTACATAGCTTGCCGAGATCAGCAGCCACAGACCGCGCCAGCCAACGCTTGCGATGACAATACCGCCAGCCAGCAGGATCAGCCCGGCACCAAGCGGCAGATAGGCGCCCCACAGCCCCATCGCCGTCTGGCGCGTGCGATCGTCGGCAAGCCGCATGACAAGACCGGGCAGCGACACTGATATCATGAAGAAACCGACGCCTTCGACAACCCGGCTTGCAATCAGTGTCGTGCCGGTATCGGCCAGGGCACCGGCGGCGCCTGCAATCCCGGCCAGCACCAGCCCCACCATGGCAAGGCGCAATTGCCCCCATCGGTCGGACAATGCCCCGAAAAATAATCCCGCGATCGCGGCAACCAGCGAAAACATGGAAACGACAAGGCCTGCCTGAAACAGTGACAGGTTGAGCTCCGCCCGCAACACCGGCAAAGCAGCAGGTGCCTTGCCGACCAGGAATGCAGCCGCGACACCGGTCAGAAACACCACCCATATGCGCGGCCATTGACCGGAATTCTCGATTTTCGCTGACACGATTGTTTTCGTCCTGCCCCAATTTTTTCGGGATAGTGACACCAAGCGGCACTGATTGCCAAGACGGGTGCGTCAGGAATTTTTCCTGCGGGCGGACAGCAATACATCCAGCGACCAGTGATCGCGATGACGCAACAGCCACAGTGCCAGCATCGCCAGGAACGCACACAGTGAGATGGTGACATTGCGGTTGACCGGAAATCCGTCTGCATTGATTTCAAACGGCGCAAGGTATTGCGGCCACTGTCGAAAAATCGAGAAGCCATGCATCGCCGCAAGTGCTGCATAGCTGACAATCCGGGCCCACCCTGCAAATACCAGCAGGCATATGACAATCTGGACACCAGCAATGGCATAGACCTGCCAAAGTTCCAGATCGATGGAATCGAAGTATTTGGCCAGTTTCTGATACTGCACCGGGGCTAAAATCTTGTTCACGGCCCACACGAAAATGAACCAAGCGCATCCGATCCGCAGCAACACCAGCCCGAGTGCCTCGCTTTGATAAGGTGTTGGCAGTCCCATTTGCATATCTCCGATTTGCCTGCAGGACACAGGTTAACCTCACCTGCCTATCAAGCTTCCGGCAATTTCGGGCTGACATGTGCGTGAACACGTCACAGTAATGGCGCAAACCGCCGGTTGACGGCACGCGCACAGCGGTAGAGATTGAAGCCTCAACATTACATCAGGCTGACCATATGGCTTCCAACAACAACAGCGCCTTCACGCCGCGTGACCCGACATGGCATCCCAAAGGCCTGACCCCGGCGTACAACTCGACCGTACTGCGCTCGCCAAAACGTGCTTTGCTGCAAATGCTGGCGTCGCGGAGCGAGACATCCGGTCCGGTGTTCGGCCACAACTTGCTCGACGAACATGATGCGGACATGCTGCGCAATGCCGTCGTTGACGGTGATCCGGTGGGCGAACGC
>JBDNEZ010000491.1:0-4577 GCA_041690095.1 Anderseniella sp. | reverse complement strand
GGAAGTCGTGGCGCGCTATGTGTTTTCCGCGCCAACCATCTGGGCTGCGGAAATATCGCAGATGTTTCTGATCTGGGGGATGTATGTCGCCCTGCCGCATACCATTGCCCGGCGCAAGAATATCAATATCGAGATTCTGCATGAACGGCTGCCGGGCTGGGCGCAACGGTTTTGCGATCTGGTGACGATTGTGTTTACCGGCTTCTTTTGTGCCGTCGTATTCTGGTATGGCTGGGAAATAGCCTGGGACAGCCTGGTTCGCGGCCGGTCAACCGGCACCATGCTCAATATTCCAAACTGGTGGACCGAGATGGTCATCCCGTTGGGTTTCGGGTTGTCGGTGCTGGTGTGTGCAACAGATCTGCTGGCGCTGGTGCGCGGCAAACCGCAACGAGAACCCGCCGGCAATGGTGAACACTAGATGATCACCATCCTCATCCTGCTGGCCCTGTTTAGCCTGCTGCTGATGCGGTTGCCGGTGGCGTTCGCGCTCGGCGGCCTGGGCCTGGTGCTGTTGCTGATGGGCGGGTTCTCACCGCTGATGGCACCGCAGAGCATGCTCGGCACCGTGGACAACTTCGTGCTGCTGGCGGTACCGCTGTTTCTGTTGATGTCCAATGTGCTGTTGAAGGGCGGCGTGGGACGCGATCTGTTTGCCGCCGTGCAGGCCTGGGTCGGACATCTGCCGGGCGGCCTGGCCATTGCCACCGTGATTTCCTGCGGCATCTTTGCAGCCATCTCCGGATCATCGGTGGCCACAGCGGCCACCATCGGCACCGTGGCCATTCCGGAAATGAACCAGCGCGGTTATCCGCGGCCCTTCGTCCTGGGCCTGCTGGCCGCCGGCGGTACACTGGGCATCCTCATCCCGCCGTCCATTCCGATGATCGTGTATGGCTTCATCACCGAGGAATCGGTGATCAAGTTGTTCCTGGCAGGCATCGGACCGGGTCTCATGTTGATGTCGCTGTTTATCGGCTTCTCCATGATTTATGCGTGGGCATCACCACAATGCCAGTCGTCACCCAAGGCAAGCTGGAGCGAGCGGCGTGATACCGGACTGCGCGCCCTGCCGGCACTGGCCCTGGCTGCCCTTATCATATGGGGCATTTACTGGGGAGTGTTCACGCCCACTGAAGCCGCAGCCATCGGATTTTCGGCATCACTGATCATCACCGGCGTGGTGTTGCGCACACTGACCTGGCAGAGCCTGAAAGAAGCCGTTGCGCAATCCATGGTGACCACCGTCACCATCCTGCTGATCGTTGCCGGAGCCAAGGTGTTCGGCAAGGCAATTTCGCTGTATCGCATTCCGCAGGATGTGTCGTTTTTCATCTCGCAGAATTTTTCCGAAGCCTGGCTGTTCATTCTGGTCGTGGGCGGCGTCCTGATCGTAATGGGACTGTTCCTGGAAGCATTGTCGATGATGCTCATCATGGTGCCCGTGCTGGCACCATCCCTGCTCGGCCTCGGCATAGATCCGATCTGGTTTGGCGTGTTCTTCGTGATCATGATCGAATGCGCCCTGATCACACCGCCGGTTGGCCTGAACCTTTACGTGATACAGGCTGTCGGCAAGGCCTCGATGCAGGAAGTTGCCACGGGCGTGTGGCCGTTCCTCGCCCTGATGCTGATCACCGTGTTTCTGATCTATGTATTCCCCGATATTGCCATGTACATTCCATTCAAACTTTGAGAGTTGCCAATGACAAAACTTTCCGCCGCCGCCCGGTTACGCAAACTGCTGGCCGAAGATACCTGCCATGTGATGCCGTGCTGCTGGGACGGGCTCAGTGCAAAAATGATCGGTGACGCAGGCTTTGGTTTCACTTTCATGTCTGGCTTTGCGGTATCTGCCTCACGCATTGGTGCGCCTGATACTGGGTTGATTTCGTTTGGCGAAATGCTGGATCAGGGACGCAATATCTGTGCGGCTACCGACATTCCGGTGATTGGCGATGGCGATACCGGCTATGGCAACGCGCTCAATGTGCGGCGCACGGTCGAACACTATGCCCGTGCCGGATTTGGCGCGGTGATGATCGAGGACCAGGTCTCGCCGAAGAGATGCGGACACACCAAAGGCAAACTGGTGGTTGATCGTGACCAGGCCTTCAATCGCATCAGGGCCGCAGTTGATGCACGTGAGGCGGGTGCCGATATCATGATACTGGCGCGCACCGATGCACGGCACGGGCACGGCCTTGACGAAGCCATTGACCGGGCCAAGGGTTTTTCGGATCTGGGCACGGACATGCTGTTTGTCGAGGCACCGCAGTCGGAAGCCGAAATGGCGCGTGTGACCAGCGAAGCACCCGGTATTCACATGGCCAACCTGGTTGAAGGCGGCGCAACGCCGATACTGCATCCTGATCGACTGCATGAACTGGGTTACAGTTTCGCAGCCTATCCGCTGACCTTGATGTCAGCCGCCATGAAAGCCATTCAGGCATCGCTGGCGGAGATGGCGCGGCGCGAGCACCCGGCCGACCGGTTGCTGGAGTTTGCCGATCTGCGCAAGGCAGTCGGTTTCGATGCCTATTACGAGGCGGAGGCGGCATACTCGGACAATCGCGATTAGAACAATCTTATCCGTGCGTATGGGTAGATATTGCTCTAGCCGCAGGACACTTCGCCAGTTCCGGATCGAGGCGATGAGGACATGGAAGCTGATCGCCGCATGATATCCGAACACCATCAACGTCACTATGTCTGAAATTCGCCGGATTGACAGTGCCTCAGGCTGCGATTTCAATCCTCTTGGTAAGCTGGCGCAGGAACACCAGCGATATCTCACTGGCCGGCATCGGGCGGGCAAAGAAATAGCCCTGCGCTTGGGTGCAGCCCTCCTGGCGGACAATGTTCAGTTGCTCCTCGGTCTCGACACCTTCGGCAGTTGTTGCCACACCGAGCCTGGAAGCAAGACCGACGACGGCTTGCACAATGCCAATGCCATCGTTTTCCTTCGACAGATTCCTCACAAAGGAGGCGTCGATCTTGATCTTGTCGAACGGGAAGCTTTGCAGATAGCTCAGCGAGGAATATCCGGTGCCGAAGTCGTCCATCGAAATCTGCACGCCGAGATCGTGCAATTGATGCAGCGTTGCCAGTGTGGCCTCTTCATCCTGCAACAGGAACGATTCCGTCACTTCGAGTTCCAGTCTGGCGGCAGGCAGGCGTGATGCCGCAAGAGTATCTTTGACAATCTGTAAAAGATTACCTCTCTTGAGCTGGACCGGCGAAACGTTGACCGCAACCTTGATGTCATCGGGCCAGTTCACCGCCGTGGAGCAGGCCTGGTGGAGCACCCATTCACCCAGTTGATTGATCAGGCCGGTCTCCTCCGCGATGGGAATGAAATCAACCGGCGAGACCGTGCCGCGCTCGGGGTGTTGCCAGCGCAAGAGGGCTTCAAATCCGCCGATTTTGTTATCCTGAATATTGATGAGCGGCTGATAGTAGAGCTCGAATTGATCGGCGGCCAGCGCCTGGCGCAGATCAAGCCCCAACGCGTGGCGATCCATCACCTTCGATTCCATCTCCTGTTCGAACAGGCAATAGGCGCCACGCCGATCTTTTTTGGTCTGATAGAGCGCCATATCGGCTTTTCTCAAAAGCTGCACGTAATCGGTGCCGTCTTTCGGCGCGACAGCAATGCCGACGCTCATTTCCACGACTACCTCATTCAGTCCCAGGTCGATGGGGGCGCTGATCACACTGCAGATACGCGTGGCGAGCGCAGCCGCATCCCGGGGCTGGTCTGTCGAGGCTTGAAGAACAGCAAATTCGTCCCCCCCCAGACGGGCGACCATATCGGTTTCGCCAATACAACCGCGCAAGCGCTCGGAAACAACCTTCAGCAGCTGATCGCCGGCAACATGCCCGAGCGTGTCGTTGACCTCCTTGAAACCGTCTAGGTCGAGACAGAGTAGTGCAAAGGCACCACCCAGGCGAACGCGTTTTATCTCCTGGTCGATCCGGTCGCGAAACAGCACCCGATTGGGTAGACCGGTCAGGTCATCATAATGTGCCAGATGAGTTAACTGTTTTTCAAACTGACGTATTTCGGTAACGTCTTCATGGGTCGCCAGCCAGCCGCCGTCGGACATCGGATGGGCTACAACCGCGATGGTACGGCCATCACTGAGTTCCTGATACGTTGTCGTGGTCACGTTTTTTTTCGCTATTTTGAACAGTTTCTTACTATATTCTTCAGGACTTTCACCCGCGCAGATGCCGTTTGCAAACCGACATTCGACAATCTGTTGCAGCGTCATTCCGGGTTTTATCTGTTCTGACGACAAGCCATACATCAAAGCATAGCGGTCGTTACTGACAATGACGCGCAGGTCACTGTCGAACATGCAAAGTCCTTGAGACATATTCGACAAGGCAGCATTGAAGCGTTCGTTTTGTTTCTGGAGTACTTTTTCCGCCTCTAGCTGGTCGGTGATATCCCGCGCAACGCCAACGAATATCCTGTTTTCCTTGTCCTGGTTCACTTGGGCAATGGCGAGTTCCATGGGGAACTCGCGGCCATCCTTGTGAAGTCCGATGAGTTGCCGTGGCCCCTGATC
>JBDNEZ010000490.1:0-5389 GCA_041690095.1 Anderseniella sp. | reverse complement strand
TCATATGTCGATCGTAAAGCCATTACCGAAGAGCTTCTGGCGATGCGCAAACTGTGCAGCGCCCACAACTGGCCGATCATTGATGTGACCCGTCGATCCATTGAGGAAACCGCTGCCGCAGTCATTAATCTTATGACCAACCATGTTGCAAAATCCGGATGAACCAGGATCCGGGCAAATGAGGTTGATCCTTGCATCCAACAGTGCGGCACGGCGTCAGATGCTGACCAATGCGGGTTATCAGTTTGCAGCCATCGCAGCAGACATCGATGAGGCCGCGTTAAAAAGTGCACATCTGGCAGCTGGCCTGCCGATCGAAGACCTGGCCCTGGTGCTGGCCAATGCCAAGGCACAAGCTGTCAGTGCAATTCATCCTGCCGATCTGGTGATTGGCTCAGACCAGGTTCTGGTCTGTGACGGCAAGCTTTTCACAAAAGCCAATGATCTGTCCCAAGCCGCCGAACAACTGGGCAAATTGCAGGGCAAGACCCACATCCTGATGTCGGCGGCGGCATGCTGGCGGGGAAATCAGGCAGTGTTCGACGCCAGCGACAGTGCGGAAATGACCATGTATCGACTCACCACCACTGAATTGAAAGCTTACCTGTCCGATGCCGGGTCATCAGTTTTGGGTTCAGTCGGCTGTTATCAGATCGAGGCAAAAGGCATTCGCCTGTTTGAAACAATTACAGGCTCGCATTATACCATCATGGGCATGCCGTTAACTCCCCTGATAAAATTCCTCAGGAAGCAGAGCAACTTGCAATGAACGCGAAAACAACCAGGCGTGTCTGTGTTCTCGGACATGGCATCACATACTCCAGATCACCGCTCATTCATAATTACTGGATTGCCAAGTATGGGGTCGATGCTGAATATGGTGTTTGTGATTTGCCTGCAACCGAACTGCCTGGGTTCATGGCAGCCATCCGCGATGGCAGTTCGCCTGGCTGCAATGTGACGATCCCCTACAAGCAGGCTGTCATTCAATATCTCGATGCTGTTGACGATGCCGCCATGACGATTGGCAGCGTCAACACTATCTATCGCAGCAACGGTCTTGTCAGGGGAACCTCGACTGACGGCACGGGATATGTCGACCACCTGCGGAACACCTATCCCGACGTCCAGCTGAAAGGCACCAGAGTACTTGTACTCGGTGCCGGCGGTGCCGCCCGAAGTATCGCAGACGTGCTGGTAAAAAGCGGTTGCCCGGAGATCTGCATCGCAAACCGGACGCTGGAAAAAGCCCAACAGATCACCAGCTTGCAGCCGGATATAATCAAGCCGTTGGGATGGGATGAACTGGAGTCAAAAGCCGGGCATGTCGATTTGATGATCAATACGACCTCGCTCGGTATGACCGGCCGGCAGCCATTGGTGTTTCCTGTTGACCAGACCAGGCAGGATTGCATCATCAGCGATATTGTTTATGCGCCGCTGGAAACCGAATTGTTGGCTCGGGCCCGTAGCCTGGGGCGGCCTGTACTGGACGGACTCGGAATGCTGTTGCACCAGGCAGCACCGGGATTTCATCTGTGGTTCGGCATTCGACCGCAGGTCACCGACGATTTGCGGACGCTGGTTGAGCAGGATCTGCTGTCTCATGACTGATCGATCCATACTCAAGGTAGCGCTTACCGGGTCCATTGCCATGGGTAAATCGACGGTTGCAGCCATGCTGCGCGATGCCGGAGTGCCGGTATTTGATGCTGATGCAGCGGTCCATCGCCTGTATGCCAGAGGCGGCAAAGCCGTTGAACCGGTGGGCCGACTGTTTCCGGACGCCGTCAGGGACGGGGCGATCAATCGCGTTGAACTTTCCAGACAGGTGCTGAACGACGCCGGCGCGATGCAAAAGCTGGAAGCAATTGTTCATCCCCTGGTTCGCCAGGAGCAGGCGGCGTTCATGAAAACGGTCGAGTCATCCGACAGCCGCATCGCGGTGTTCGACATACCGTTGTTGTTTGAAACAGGGCGAGCCACGGAATTTGCTGAAATTCTGGTGGTTTCTGCGCCCTATGAAGTTCAACGCGCCCGGGTTCTGGCAAGGCCGGACATGACCGAAGCGAAGTTTAACGCCATACTGGCGCGACAGATCCCGGATGAGGAAAAACGCACCAGGGCCACCCACATAATATCAACAGGTGTGGAGATCGCCGATACACGCGCCCAGGTTCTTGCTATTGTACAGCAACTTCAATCGCTTGCCGGGGGCCAGATAGATGCGTGAAATCGTGATGGATACTGAAACCACAGGGCTCGATCCTTTCACAGGTCATCGGGTCGTGGAAATCGGCGCTGTGGAACTTCTGAATCACATTCCCACCGGCAATGTCTATCATCAGTACATCAATCCGCAGCGTGACATGCCTGCAGAAGCCTTCAACGTGCATGGTCTGTCACAGGAATTCCTGGCGTCAAAACCGCTGTTCGCTGATGTCGCACAGGATTTTCTCAAGTTTATCGATGACGGTATCCTGATCATTCACAATGCGCCGTTCGACATGAAGTTTCTGAACGCCGAGTTTTCGTGGATGGACGTTGAACAACTCTCGATGGATCGGGTCATCGATACACTGGCACTGGCCCGCAAGCGCTATCCAATGGGCCCGAACAGTCTGGATGCCCTGTGCCGGCGCTACGGCATTGACAATTCCAGGCGTGACAAGCATGGCGCGTTGCTGGATTCCGAACTGCTGGCCGACGTCTATATGGAACTGATCGGCGGTCGCCAGACCGTACTCGGCCTGACCAGTGAATCCGGCCAGACTGTCAGAAAAGTTGAAGTCGGACAAACCAGGGTGAGCGCGCGTCCGGCACCTCTCGCCGGCAGGTTAAGCCAGGCCGAGATTGATGCGCATAATGAGATGATTGCCGGTCTTGGAGACAAGCCATTGTGGCGAACTACCGGCAACAGCTAAAGCGGTTCGTACTTATTCTGCTTCATCTGGCTGGATGATGCTCGATTCCAAAGTGTTAGAGCAATTTTATGCATCCATATGGATGCATATTGCTCTAACCGCTACTTGGCAGCACCGGCTTCGGCGGCGATACGCTGCTGGTACATTGCGGCAAAGTCAATCGGATCCAGCATCAAGGGCGGAAAACCGCCATTGCGGGTGACATCTGCCACGATCTGCCTGGCGAACGGAAAGATCATTCGCGGGCATTCGACCAGCACGATCGGGTGCAGGGCATCCTGCGGGATGTTCTCCAGCCGGAAAATGCCCGCATAAAGCAACTCGGTCGCGAACACGACCTTGTCGCCGTTCATGGCCTTGGCATCGAGATGCAGTTCAACCTCAAAATCCGTATCAGCCAGCGGTTTGGCATTCACATTGACTGAAATATTGATTTCAGGCTGGCCTTCCTGGCCGGCAAGTGACCGCGGTGCGTCAGGATTTTCAAATGAAAGGTCCTTTACATACTGGCCAAGAATTTTCATCGAAGGCGCAGCGCCTTGCGTAGCCCCGTTGCTGCCGGCTGCGCCGGGCACTCCTGCGTCTGCCGTAGGTGCTGGAGCTGTCTTGCTTGCCTTCTTTGCCGCTTTCGCCATGTTCAATGTGCCCTTTGAGTTTTAAAATCGTGTTATTTACAGACCGCGTGGCTATCACGCTAGTTTAATTCGCGCAAGTTATCATCCTGCACGATAAATCTGCAATCCCGTCGGGGCGCTCAACACTATGGATTGAGCTGTTTGCCGCCGGGTTTTTTTGCATCACGTCCCGTGGTCTCATCAACTTCCACAGCTTCAATATCAATGACGGTCGCGCCCTGCCGGTTGGCGTGGGTGCTGGTATGGCCAGATGACCACTGGCCAGATGACCACTGGGTTGATGTAACGACACCTGGTTGGATGAATTTCCAGAGTTTTGCCGCGATCAGGTTGCGTACCGGGGGTATCAACAGCGCGAATCCCAGTGTATCCGTGGCAAAACCGGGTGTCAGCAAAAGCACGCCCGCCAGCAACACAAACAAACCCTGAACCAGCGCCTCCACCGGCATTTCACCGCGGTCGGCGGAACTTTGCAGTTTGCGAATGACATCAATGCCCTGGCTGCGCACCAGCATGGTGCCTGCAATGGCGGTCAATATGATAAGCGCCAGCGTAGCCGGTACACCAATATAGGAGCCGACCTTTAAAAACAGGCCGATCTCCACAATAGGGACCACAACAAAGGCTAGAAACAGAAAAAATCGCATTTTTGATCACACTTGATTGCTATGAAGTAGAAATTCGGGTGTTTAGGGCCGTGTCAGGTATAATCAACATGCCGCAGCATTGGCCTTTGTACAATCAGGACTTATATATAAGAGTATGTAAATCATTTGCAGGCGTCATAACCGCCGGCACGTCAACCACCGACAGGAACTGGCAAACGCTATGAATCAGGTCTTTGACCCTTTCAATATTATCATTCTCGCAGTAGCGGTGATCATCTTCTTCCGTCTGCGCTCGGTGCTTGGCACCCGGACCGGCAACGAAAAACCGTTCGACCCGTTTGCCGGTGAAAACAATGATGCCGAAACTTCATCTCAGGACAATGTGGTGCCGTTACCGGGCCGAAACAAGCCGGTAACGATCAATCCGCCTGACGCTGATGAGGACGACGATGACGATGAAGAGCGTAAACCGGTCTGGCAAGGCTTCGCCAGAAAAGGATCTGCTGTTGCCAAAGGCATCGAGCAACTGGTCGAGACCGACAACGACTTCTCGCCCGGTGAATTCCTCGGCGGCGCGCGCATGGCCTATGAGATGATTGTCAACGCCTTTGCTGAAGGCGACAAGCAGGCCTTGAAGCCGTTGTTGTCCAGGGAAGTTTATGATGGCTTTGCTGCAGCGATTGACGAGCGCAAAAACCAGAATCATACGCTGGAATCGAAATTCGTCGGCATCAACAAGGCCGATATCAGCAAAATCCACATTGCTGGCGGCGACGCGCAGATCAGCATCAAGTTTGTCAGTGACCTGATCACCGCAACGCTCGATGAGGAGGGCAGGGTGATTGATGGGGATCCGTCGGAGATTCAGGAAATCACCGATGTGTGGACTTTTGAGCGTTCGGTCAACTCACGTGATCCGAACTGGCGCCTGATTGCCACCGAGGCTGACTGAGATTTGGGATGCATGCTGCAGTCCGTTGCAAACAGTTCATCGTCGCTTTGCTGGCCGTCATGACTCTTGTGTCTGCTGCACAGCCGGCTATGGCGTTGCGAGTTGAACAAGTGTCATTCAACACCCTGCCCGGCTGGACGCAGGACGATCACGGCGACGCTTTGCAAGTGTTTGTGCGCGCCTGCGGTGAACTGACAACCAGCGGGGTCGGGTTTGCCCGCAACGCTGTCTTGTCCGGCCGACGCGAAGATTGGCTGCCGGTCTGTGCCC
>JBDNEZ010000489.1:0-2730 GCA_041690095.1 Anderseniella sp. | reverse complement strand
GACAGTCCTTCCATGCCCTTGAACACATGGCCGAAGACCTTGTCGAACTTGTCGAGATTGCGCTCGTCCTTGACCAGGGTGGCGCGCGACAGATAATAGAAATCCTCCACCTGATAACCGGCAATATTGGCCTCCAGCGCCTCCATCAAGGTGAGGTACTCTTTCAGTGTGGCAGGCACGCCGGCTGCTTTGAGCTCATGGAAAAAGGTGGTGAACATTGCGCATGTCTAGCGGATTCTAAAGCGGTTTGCACTTATACTGAATTCATTTGACCGGTTTTCTGCGTTTGCTGGCCAGGCACGGTTCCCGCCGTGGTTGGTCGACCACAAGATCAAGCCTATGATTTTTGGTTGATTCAACCAAAAAACATCCTGATCCAGTTGATGCGACACCGTGCGGACGCACAATTCATCACACTGCAGATATTTTCTAACCTGCCTGCCAGTGCCGGATCCAGTCTAGCGGATACAGCAGCATGATGATGTTGAGCAGCAGACCGTCACGGATGATCATACCCACAGCCAGTTCTGCAGCGATGAACAGGCTTGCCGACAGCCACACCGGGGCGCGAGCGGCAATGATGAATCCCGCCACCATCATGGTCATGTCGGACATGGAATTCACAACGCTGTCGCCATAATAATCCAGTGCGATGGTATCTTCTCGGTATTTATTGATGATCCAGCTTGTGTTCTCGACCACTTCCCATGCCGCTTCAATGGCCGCGGCCATGACAAGCCGCCAGCCGATGTCCAGTTTCGGCAGCAGGAAGTGCAGCGCCATGTAGAACACAAGGCCGTGCAGCACATGAGATGGCGAGTACCAGTCGAAAATGTGCTGCGAGTTTTCAGACGAGATGAAGTCGCCGTGCCAAAGTTTAACATATCCGCACTGACAAATGAGATTTCGACCCAGGCTGACCTGACTGGCGGCCATGACAAAAGCGATAGCACCAACAGTGCCCCAGTGATGATAGCGCACAGTCAAACTTGGGCCTCGGTGGCCAACGCAGATTTTTTTGTTATGGCTTCGGTAAACCGGGTCAGCGTCTGCGACAGCGCATCGCGCGGCAGCATGATTTCTATAAGCTGGAAACAGGATGTGTCATTGTGGGCCTGCTCGAGAGCCGTTATCAGTTGTGCCGTTGTCGATACGCGGACTCCCCTGCCACCCAGCGTTTCAGCGAGCTCTGCAAAATGCCAGTCATCCAGGTCGTTGTAGCCGGTGTCTTTCTGAAAAGCTTTCAGCATGCCCCACGCGGTGTTGTTGAACAGCAAGACGATGGGGTTCAGTCCGAGACGTTTGCAGTTGCCAAGTTCCCACCCGGTCATCTGGAAAGCGCCGTCGCCGACCAGTACCAAGGGCCGTTTACCACTGGCTGCCTGCAGGCCGAGACCAAACGGAATGCCGGTGCCCATGGTTGCGTAATAGCCGGGCGCCAGCAGGGCGGTGTGTTCAATATCCATGGCCGTGAACAGGCAGTCGCCCATGTCCGATGCGATCGCCATAACGCCATGGTTGGCAAAATGATCGTTTACCGCGGTGGCGACGTCGTGCGGCTGAAGCCGGCGTTGTGTTGGTTTCAGGCCATGCGGGTACGACGCCGTGACTGGCTTCGCATTGCCGAGCTTTTCTGCACCGGCCAGCAGTGCGTCCACAAACGCTTCAAGCGTGATTCCGTTATAGGAATGATGTTCAAAACGCACTGCGCCATCAAAGGCGTGAATGCTGGTGCGCATATCCACCTGGCGTTTTGACACGCCGAAATTGGTGTCGCACAGGATGACACCCAGCATCAGCAGGCCGTCTGCGCGCTCGATCAGGCGCCGGGTAGCCGGATCACCGGCAAGGCCCAGATATGTGCCCGCCGTCGGAGCGCCTGTTTCAGCCAGGATTCCACGTCCCATGAAACTGGTCAGAACCGGAATGCCAAGTGCTCTGGCCAGTTTGGCCACCTTCTTCTCCAGCCCGTAGCGGCGGACTTCGACTCCCAGCAGCATGGCCGGCCGGTGGTTCGCTGCCAGCATCGTCAGGGCTTGTTTGGCAGCTTCGCGGGCCGCAGCCAGATTTTTCGCAGCCGGTCTGAATGCCGGTACGTCAGATACGTCGGCTTCAACCATGTCACGGGGGAATTCGATATAAACAGGCCGTGACAGATGCCGTGCTTCAGTCAACACGCGCGCAATTTCAGCCGGCGCGGTTGCGGGGTCGTCCAGCACGCACTGGGCACAAGTTACTTCGCGCATGATCAGCATCTGGCTGTCAAAGTGCTTGACCTGGTGATGCAGGCCGAGCCCCATTGTGCGTTCTGCCGCACCGGGTGCGCCTGAAATCACCACCAGGGGTGATTTTTCGGCATAGGCCGTTGCCACCGGATTGATCATGTTCAAGGCGCCAGCGCCATAGGTGACGCAGGCCACCCCAAGGGTGCTGCGATAACGCCCTGCAGCATCAGCGGCAAAGCCGACGGCAGGCTCATGACTTAGAGTGTAAAGGGGAAGGGCGTTGAACTTTTCGATCTGGCGAAACAGGGGTAATGCGAAATCCCCGGGAATACCGAAGATTTCACCGGCACCATAGTCTTTCAACGCCTGCAATAAAGCATGTGCGAGTATCATGTCTCATGTGTCTCCGGTTTAATGGCGCAGCGCGCCTTTGAGGAGGAAGATGAGACTATGCGGGTAAGTATGGTTGCGGGCAACCGTATTTGATGCTGCCGGGTGCGGGTCT
>JBDNEZ010000488.1:0-5909 GCA_041690095.1 Anderseniella sp. | reverse complement strand
GTGCAGTTCACAGAAGGCCACGAAATGGCCGACGCCGAGCTGAGTGCCCATCTTGTGACCCAGCTTGTCGGGAAAAACCCTGAACTGTGGCAATTCGAGACCATTCGCCTGGAAGAAATTATCGAGGCCGATCTCCATCATGGCGAGAAAAAGGTGGTCCTGAATGCCAGAGGCGACATCATAGCCGTTGCGGGGAACGAAACGATTGCCAAGCCGGTTGTGACGGCAGTGTCGCCAATTTATGATTCAGGTGAGGTAGTCGGAGAAGTTGCCATTACCAAAAGTCTCGCTGAAGCAGTACAAAACTCTTTATTCATCTTACTGATTTCAACAATATTGTCATTGCTCGTTTTTATTGCGCTGAAGTCTGCGCCGCTGCGCTTTTTGAGACAGGCGATAGACCGGGCAACTTTCCTGGCCAGTCACGATCCCCTGACCACATTGCCAAATCGCGCCCTGTTCAATGAATGGCTTGTACATTCAGTTGGCGATGCCGATCGGCAGGATGCGGCCATGGCTGTGCTGTGTCTTAACCTCGATCATTTCAAGGACGTCAATGACACGCTCGGTCATGCGGCGGGTGACAACTTGCTGCGACAGGTGAGCGAAAGGATGACCAGGTCGTTGAGTGGCAACGAACTGCTTGCCCGTATCGGCGGCGATGAGTTCGCGGTCATGCAAACACACTTTGACAGACCTGATGAGACAAGCCGGTTGGCAGAACATCTGATTGCGGAACTTTCAAAACCCTTTGACGTCCAGGGAAATGAAGTCGTCATCGGTGCAAGCGTCGGCATTGCAATGCGCGATGGGCGCGAAGATGATGATGGTCAAACCCTGCTTCGCCAGGCAGGGCAGGCAGTGTATAAGGCAAAAAGTGACGGTCGTGGCAAAGTCAGATATTTCAAAGACGAAATGAATGATCAACTGGTTGCGCGAAATAGAATGAAGGCTGACTTGCGTCAGGCGCTTTCCAGAAACGAGCTGCAACTACTTTACCAGCCGCAAATTGATCTAAAGACCTACAAGGTCAAGGGCGTCGAGGCTTTGCTCAGATGGAACCATGGAGAACATGGTCCGGTCTCGCCCGATAAGTTCATTCCATTGGCAGAAGAGACCGGATTGATAATCCCGATCGGCGCTTGGGTGATCATGGAAGCCTGCAGGCAGGCAAAAGACTGGCCACAATTGTCGTTTGCGGTAAATGTTTCTCCGGTTCAGTTCCGTCAGAGCAATCTGGTTGAAACTGTACAGACTGCTCTGCACGAACAGGGTGTCGAACCTCATCGTCTTGAGTTGGAGATCACTGAAGGCTCACTTCTCAGCAATACCGAAGAGACGATTGCTACCCTGACGGCACTTCAGACCATGGGGGTAAAAATAGCGATGGATGACTTCGGGACGGGCTACTCCAGCCTGAGTTACCTGTGCCGATTCCGGTTCGACAAAATCAAGATCGACAAGTCGTTCACGGCAGAACTGGGAAAATCTGAAGATGCTCAAAGCATCGTCGAAGCAGTCATTAACCTCGGCTCATCCATGGGAATGACGTCAAACGCTGAGGGCGTCGAGACGTTTGAACAAGTCGATTTACTGCGAAACTACGGCTGCGATGAAGTCCAGGGCTTTCTCTTCGGCAAGCCATTGTTGTCCGGTTCCATAGCAGAAATGTTGTCACGCTGGGAAGGCAGCAAATACCGCAGCCCAATTGAATCCAACTTGAAGACAGCTATCTGAGTTCACCTTGTTTGACTTATTTCAGTGACCCGCGTCCAGCGTCATGTCAGACCTAACTCGGACTGTGCGGCTTTCTGGCCAAGCCCACCGGTTCATCACCCAGGCAGATGCCCAGACCATTTATGACGCGGGCCCAATAAGCGAATGACGCGGCAATTTGCACAAGATAGACGATCTGCTTTTCATTCAGACCTGCGCTGCGCAGCTTCTTGATATGTGAAGCAGACACTGTGTGTGGTTCAAGTGTCAGTTGATGAGTGAACTTAACGATTGCTGTCAATTGCGGTTTCTGGCCGGATAGCGGCCAATGCTGTTGCCTGATTGCTGCCAGCAGGTTTTCCGACTCTGACCTGTTTCCATAGAAATCATGAAAATTTTCACCATGATTGATCGCGGCATAGTCGCAGCCGCAAAGCAGGGCTACCTGTGTCGATATCAGTTCGCGAAGCCAGGGTTCGAACGGGCAATCGGCGTTGTGGAGCAGGGCCTTGTACAGTCTGTCTGCAGGTTCGATAGCTGCCGGCGAAAGCGACATGGCCTTGTACAGGTTGTCGACGCGCCCGTCCGGCCCGGCAACCGAGCGATAGGCCTGCGCAAGCTCTCCATCGGCCTCGGTTTCCGGCACGAACTCCAGCCAGCAGACTTGATCGTCTCTCAATCTTTGACCCCGCTTTGCAACACGCTTTAGATGCCAATATCCCAGCGCATCTCAAACGCTTCCCTGTCTGTCTGGAACTCGTTGAGAATACCGGCAATTTCCGGGCGGTCGAGGAAAACGAAGCGCCCGTCCTTCCAGTAGTCTTCACCATCAAAACTGATCGTTGCATCGAGCAACATGATGGAAATGTCGCCGGGATCACTGCCGCAGGCGTGGAAGTGGGTAAAGCGCGGCGAGCCATAAACCAGATCGGCCCATTGCTCGACGTTCTGTGCGGGCTGTTTCTTGTAGAATGTGCGGGGATTTATCCCTGTATGCCATGAATTGACGGCCATTGGATCGCCGCCGACAAGGCCACCAACCCTGTCGAAATGGGTTTCGATGCGATTGGCCTCGGCGGGGTCCCCATCAAATCGGGTGATACGGCCGCACTCTATGTGAGCGGTAACCGTTGTATCCAGTTTGAGAACCGGGTCCGGAAATTTGCGGGTTGATGATGTTGTGAGCCAATGGCTCAGTGCCAGTCGGCCAGACATCCCCGCGCACGTGACGGGTGGAAAAATCATCACTGGAAACAGCTCTACGCTAAACTGCGTCATCCTGTTGGCGGGCGGAGCATCAGCAGAAACCGGCCCCAGACTGGCCGTCAGGTCGGTTCCTCTTGGGCAAGTGATGCGATAGGTGCCGGCGTGTTCGATGGCGTTTTCCATTGCAGCATTGACTCGCCGTAGAATATCGTAGTGATTTCGGGCAAACGGATCTGCCAGATAGTCGATGTCCGGCACGTAGCACATGGCTTTGCGACCATTGCCCGGCAGCGGACAAAATCTCAACTGGTCGCCGAGACGAGCCACAAAGATAGTGCAGGAGGCCTGCTGCATTGCGTAGGAAACACACTTTGGGAAGTCCTTCGGGCCATTTGTGTCAGGTGCAATCAAGACCTCCGCGTGAGCACCAAGACCATACGCCTCCTGAGCTATGAGATTGCACACTGCCTTGTCATAATAGACATCACTGCCGTCTTCGCCGACGATCAAAACTCTTTCCCCAGGTTTGATCGCGACACAATTGACCAGCAGGTTGCGGGCTCCTTCACGTGCATGAAGCAGTTTTTGCCGTATGGCCAAATCATCTGAGATCACAGAATTTTCAGGCACTGGCCTGTCTCCTATTCTGCTGCGATGGACTTGCTGTCAATATCGGCATCTGTTCCAAGTTTGTCGGCCATGTAGAGAAGGAAATCCCATATTGTGCCTTCATAATCAGCAGGTGCAAGAGGGCCGTGCGGTAAATGCCGGGTCTTCAATGCCTTCTGCAGGGTTTCAAGCTTTTCGCGATCCTCGCTGTTTACATCCTTGATCAGTTGCACATAGGCTTGCACCTCGGCGCTGTCGGGGTCATCGCGAAAACCTGCTACGCCCCAGCGGACGCCAACACGTTCAGGGCCCAGAGGCCGCAGGCAGAGATAGAAGGTGAAGTTTGGCGCCAGCGCCACCACGAAGCTCGGGTAGGGGCAGAACAGGATCGTGTTGCGCTTTTCATCTTCGGTGAGGTCGGGATGGTAGGGGCCGCGGTCCGGAAAATGCTCCGGAAAGTATGAGCGATAGGCGGTGAAGCCTGCTTCGCCCGGCACCTTCTTGCACAGCGAGGTCGGGGTCATTTCGTGTAGTGTTTTGAAATGCGTGGCGCTGAGGTGATAGCCTTCCATGAAGTTTTCCGTCAGGTTCTTCCAGTTGGTATTCCATACCTCATCGGCACTGAAAAGCAGGTTTCTAAGCTCGTTGTGATAATTTGATACATTGGGTTCCAGCCCCTTGAGACGCTCGGCCAGTGCTGGTGCGTTGCCATCCAGATTGACGAATATGAAGTTGTTCCAGATTTCGGTCTGAAGATTGGGCAACTGGCATCCAGCCTTGTCAAAACCGGTTTTCTTTTCCATGAACGGCGCTGCCAGCAACGCGCCATCTGATCCGTACGTCCATCCGTGATACTGACAGGTGAATTTGCGCCGGTTGCCGCGGCCTTCAGCTACAATATTTCCGCGGTGGCGGCACACATTGGACAGAACGCGGATAATGCCGTCCTGACCGCGGGTCACCAGCAACTGTTCGTCCACCAGGTCGGTTGTGAAATAATCACCCGGATCTGGCACTTCTCCCACATGACCCAGACAGACCCATTCCTTGCGGAAGATTTCTTCCTTCTCCAGTTCATGGAATGCAGCAGAGGTGTAGAACGCCGGTGGCATGGTGCGCGCCTGATCTTCACGCAGTGTCTTGAGGTGTGTGAGTTCTGCACGCAGGCTGGCGACGGTGTGAAGTTCAGAACCCATTGGAATTCTCGCTTTCTGGACTATATGCTGTTGAATCTGTGATCACAGTATACTAACATGAAAAAATTGCCCGACGCTACGGTTTATGCGTTGGCAAAACGATTATGACGCATTGTTTCGCAGGCCGGGGCGCGGGCTGTTCTTCGCCCGCAGCATGGGTTTGCGAGTGCTCGAATATTCTCGATTTGGTGTCCCGATGTGACCGAAAACGGAGTGCAGTAGATGTTCCTGAAAAACAGTTGGTATGTTGCAGGCCGGGATGACGACGTCACGCGCACACCACGGCAGATCGAAGTGCTGGGTGAGAAGATTGTGGTTTTCCGAAAGCAGGACGGCCAGCCCGCTGCGCTGGAGGATGCCTGTCCGCATCGCAAGATGCCGCTTTCGATGGGACGCGTTATCGGCGACCATCTGGAATGCGGGTACCACGGCATGACGTTTGATTGTTCCGGCGGATGTGTGCGTGTGCCGGGGCAGGAACGCGTTCCCCCGTCAGCCAGAGTGCGTAGTTTTCCCGTTGAATCCCGTTGGGGCCTTATCTGGATCTGGATGGGCGATCCGGCATTGGCAGACCCGGCCGATATATTTGTGGTCGAGCATTACGACGATCCTGGATGGGGCATCAACCGTGGCGACCCAATCGACATTGACTGCAACTATCTGCTGGTAACAGACAATCTGCTCGACCCGTCGCATGTCGCCTGGGTGCATCAAAGTTCATTCGGCAGTGCGGCATGCGAGGAAGAGCCGCTGAATGTGGATGTGGCCGACGATGGGGTGACCGTATGGCGCTGGATGCTGGATGTGGAGCCGGCACCGTTCTATGCAAAACTACTGACATTCGACGGCAAATGCGATCGCAAGCAGCATTATGAAGTGCGCTACCCGTCGCTTGCGCTGATCAAGGCGATCTTCTCACCCGCCGGCGCGGGCGGGACCGACAAGCCGTTACACGCGCAATCCTTCATCATGGATTCCTATAACTTCATGACCCCGGTGAACGAGAAGCAGACGCGCTATTACTGGTTCCAGCTGCGCAATGTCAGGCCCGATTGCGAAGAGACCTCAAAGTATATGTCGGCCTCGGTGAGGGGGGCATTCGAAGAGGATCGCGTCATTCTGAATGCCGTGCAGAAGGGTCTGGACAGCGCGGCCACGCCCCCCATCGACATTGCAATCGAT
>JBDNEZ010000487.1:0-3115 GCA_041690095.1 Anderseniella sp. | reverse complement strand
CTTGAGAGCTTCAGTCATGATCGCCATTTCGCCCTGCAACAGCAGCACATCGCCGGTCTTGAAGCGAATGTTCTTCAATCGTGCAGTGGGCTGGCGGCCCTGGCGTGCAACTGCCAGCAAATTGACGCCGAGCCTGTCGTGAATCCGGTACTGCCGCATTGACTTGCCTTCAATCGGCGAGTTGGGCAGAACAACGGCTTCAATGACCTCAACATCTTCCGACTCCAGATCCTTGTCGCCCGCCACCTGATGGCCCAGTTCGCCAAGCTGAACACCATCGGCCAGGGGCGCAATCAGAGCCGGGTCACCCTGCAATATCAGTATGTCGTCAGCGCGCACTTTCTCGATGGCGCGTGGTGCCAGACGTCGGATACCCTTGCGAATAATGGCAAGCACGGAGACTTCTCGCTCAAACATGATTTCGAGTTCACGGACCCGCATGCCGACGAGAGGTGACTCGGCAGGAACGTTTGATTCAAGTGTGTAGCGTTCAACATGGAACTGGTTGTCATCTTCATCCTTGATGGAAATGCGCTCCGGTAGCAGCCGCCATCCTATGGTGATCAGGTACAATAAGCCGGCTGCAGCAACGACAATCCCCACCGGTGCAAAGTCGAACATGGCAAACGGCTTGCCGATCTGACTTTCACGGTAACCTGAAATGACTATATTGGGCGGCGTACCGATGAGCGTGACCAGACCGCCCAGCAAGCTGGCAAATGACAAGGGGATCAATACGAGGGAGGGTGACCTGCCTGCTTCGTATGCATTTCGCAGCGCCACCGGCAGCATCAGGGCCAGAGCACCGACATTGTTCATGACACTGGACAGGGCCGCCGCGATGGTGCTGCCGGCTGCAACCTGCAAAGTCGGCGTTCGACGTGATCCGGCCAGCAATTTGACGAGTTGGTCTACCAGTCCGCAATTCTGCAGGGCCTTCGAGATGACCAGAACCGCAGCAACCGTAATCACTGCCGGGTGCCCGAAGCCGGCAAATGCATGATCGGTCGGCACCACACCGGACAGCACCGCAGCCAGAAGGGCGATAACGCCGACCACATCATAACGGATGCGGTTCCAGATAAACATCACCATGGCGAACACAATGATGCAGAATACGATTGTCTGATTGAGTGTCATCCGGATTACCCCCTTGATTAACGGCATCATCGACGCTGCCCGACATAGGGTCAAACCCCTCAAGCCAGAAAAAAACCGCACATGTCAATCGCAGTTGTCAATATGGGACGCATTGCAACAGCCGGGTCGATGCTGAAACCGCGACAAGGCCAAGGGACTGCTCATCAGGCAACGCGCCCTGACCTGTCACAATACAGGTATTCGGGATCAGTTTCACGGGGTCTGGCGACCCCGTGTCACTCCAGGGTCAGTCTGCCGAGTTCAGCGTCATGGAACCGATACCCAGTGCCAGGTTCAGCCCGGTCTGGATCGAGGCACTGAAGGGTTGCAGTGAGAAGGTGCGATCGGAACCGCCGACCAATCCGTTTGCCCCAACGCCTGCGCCTGCGGTGGCTTCGCCTGACACACCGACATAGGTTCCAGCGAGACCACCTCTGCGCGGCCGCCCGACGGGTGCAAACACCACCCACTTGACATAACTCTTGCCGGTTATCCCGATATCAAGGCCAAATTTCTTGACGTTCCCACTGTAGAAGTCGGTTCTGCCATCTACCGAGGCAAATTCACATTCCATTTCCTTGCTGGAAAACACCAGCAAACCGAAGCCGCCATCAACGACACAGGTCAATACGCCGGCGTTTACGCCACCGGTATCTGCATGAAGGCTGGAGCCGGGCACCATGACTGCTGCCGAAAGTGAGACGCCAAGCAGCCCGCGCTTTAGGTTTTTACTAATATTCATCGGGGATAATTCCTCTCTGATGATACTGATCAAAATGCGTTCTTCCCGGGTATGCATCAGCATGTAGTCCCAGAATAACGGCGATCAGTTGAACCGTGAATTGGACCTAGCGCGTTTATTAAGATGAGACAAACGCATAATATTCAACAATGAAGTGATGTTTGCTTATGTGTACAGAAAATGTGGCCATATCATCATGTTTCGGGCACAGCTTCTGAAACCACGAACCGTCAGATGCTGGTACTGTCGATCGTTGCGACCGTATTCCTGCCACCCGGACTGCTGAGCGGCTTGCCGGACATCAATGTCGGAGGCATTCCAGGCAGCAATGATCCCTGGGCGTTCTCGATCGTATGTGCAGTGCTGGTGGTCATTGCTGGCAGTCATTGCTGCCGGCCAGGTGTGGCTGTTCAGACGAATGGGACTGTAGCGGCCCGTGTTTACCGGCGAGGTGTCAGCGGTCAAACAAGCCGCCAAGTCGCCTCAATACAGCGTCTTGCGGTAAAGTTCATCGACGGCGCTTTGCTCTATGGATTCGACTTCGATGTTTGCATGATCACTAACGATCTCGTTCAGCGTTGCGAAAGGCCGGCTTTCGGGCAAGATCTCAGGCTTCCAAAGTCCCGCACGCAACAGGGCCTTCCCGCAATGGCTGAATACTTCTTCGACGGAGATTCTGAGCACGGTTTTCGGGTTTCGGCCATTGATCACGCATCGGTCGCACAAAGCCGGGTCGTCGTGGATCGTGGCACTGCCATTGACACGCAACGTCTCAGCAACGGTCGGAATCATGAAGATGAGTGCAACCTTGGGATGCTTCAGCATATTAAGCATACCGTCGATGCGGTTGTTGCCGGGCCGATCGGGCAACAGCAGATGATGATCATCCTCAACGATCACAAACCCCACCGGATCGCCTTTCGGCGATACATCAAGATTTTCACCATCAGATGTGGCCAGCATCAGAAATGTCGAGTTTGCGATAAAGGCCCGGCAGTGTTTGTCCAGCGCATCTATGACTTTCGCCGCCGCCCTGGGACCTGGCTCTCCGTAAATTTCACGCAACCGCAGTTCGGACATCATGGCTTCTATCCCTAAGGCCTGTCATCAATTGAGCCAAATGATTGCCCCAGCGAGATGGATTGCACCGAGGAATGCGATAGCCCGTTTGTCATATCTGGTTGCAATTGCGCGGTATTGTTTGAGTTTTGCGAAGAAATTCTCGATCAGATG
>JBDNEZ010000486.1:0-3327 GCA_041690095.1 Anderseniella sp. | reverse complement strand
TGGAACAGCTGGTTATTCAGTGCTTGCTGAAATCCGTTTTATCTGTGCCGGTTGCAGATCGGAAGGCACAGCCAGGTGCTTTTCGAGGCCTGTCAAACTGGCTCGCGTAACATCTTCCTGGTCAACCTGTGCGCTCGCCCCGGGCTTCGACGGCAGAATGCGGTCATAGAACAGTTTCAATCCGGTGACGGCTGCCGGTTTGGTGTAACCGACGGTAGTGGCAACCGGCGCAGTTATTGCGGTTTGCCGTCTGCTTTCAACAATGGTTACCTGACCCTGATTGCCGGTGACGCTGTCTGGCCACGTCAGCAGGCCGGCAACAGAGGCACTCGCTATTCTGGCCTGGCGTTCAACCTGATAGCCCAGTTCCGGGCCATACAGGCCCAATGTTATCCCGCTGGAGATACAGGTAATGCCGACAAAGGTGGCGATGGCCATCTTGGCTGCAATGCTGATCGGTTTGTGGGTGCTTTCAGGTTTCCTCATTCGCTGTGCGCGGATCGCATCAACGGAAAAGGTCAAATCGCGTGAGCGGTGGCGCGAACCATCGCTGCGGTCTTCAGCGCGATCGCCCAGCAGACTTTCTTCCATCGCAGGTATGCTGACAGAAGGAGCCGCGGACTGTGCAACTGGGTTTCTATTTGACTGCTGTGTGGACAGGCGTGGGGCCCGCAAGTCCCGGGTTCTGGGGGCGGATCTTGCCTGAGGCATACCATCAATTCGCCTGATAATCGGACCATCGTCACCGGCGCTCGCTGCTTGAACGTTTTCGCGCGGAGGCTCGAAGCGAAATGCAAACGAGATGCCTTCGCTGCGTGGACCATTTTGTTCACTCTCGTGAGTGGCGTGCACAGCGGTCTGCGCGCTGTCCTGCGCATTGTCACTGCCTGCATCATTGCCGACAAGGGGAAGTTCGGCGCTGGCTTGCATGTTGAAGATTTCCCTAAATCGAATAAAGAGGCCGTCCCTCAGCCTTTACTGTTGAGGTTGAAAAAGACATCATTATGATGGGTATAAGGCAATTTTGTGCAGGCAGATCATTGGTTTGCAGCAATATTGGCATATAGACGGTGCGGAACTGGCGCTTGTGCGCAAGTGCGGAAGAGTTATCTATCAGCACAACCGGCCAACCGGGCGATCATCCAAACGTCCGTATACCACGAGGCAATCAGCGTGCAAAGCATAGTCAAACCATTCACTGCAGCAGCGGCGGCCCGCAACGGTCTGATCGTATACCCCGAAGGCGCCGACGCCCGTATTGTCGAGGCAGCTGTGAAATTGCAGAATTTGGGGCTTTCACGCGCTGTTCTTCTGGGTAAACCGGATGCAGTTGCTGCAGTGTTTGACAGCTTGAAACTGTCGCCGGACGGTATCGGGATACACGACCCCGAAACGTCATCGGATCTGCCAGCCCTGCAGCAGAAACTGCTGCAGAAAAAGCCGGCCCTGGGTCCTGAAAAGGCCGCTTCCATGGCGCGTGATC
This sequence comes from Anderseniella sp., assembly GCA_041690095.1. GTDB lineage: Bacteria > Pseudomonadota > Alphaproteobacteria > Rhizobiales > Aestuariivirgaceae > Anderseniella. The sequence continues at coordinate 1,844 of JBDNEZ010000486.1, read as the reverse complement.
CGCTCTACTTTGGAGGTGCCATGGTCGCCAGCAGTCAAGCGGACGCGATGGTTGCCGGTGCTGCGACAGCGACAGGAAAAGTCATTTCAGCCGCCTTGCGCACAATCGGTCTTACCCCTGGTACCAAGCGCCTATCCAGTTATTTCATCATGTCGGTACCGAATCATCGAGGCCTCGGTCGCAAGGAATTTCTGTTTGCTGACTGTGCGGTGAACATTGACCCGCCCGCTGAGGACCTCGCCGAGATTGCCATTGCAACTGCCGCGACGGCTGCGAAACTGCTTAGTGAACCGGCAAAAATAGCGTTGCTGTCTTTTTCCACCAAGGGCAGTGCGGCACATGACAGCGTAACCAAAGTAACAGATGCGCTGGCCATTGTGCGCGACCGTGCCCCTGACCTGATCATTGATGGTGAACTGCAGGTTGACGCCGCACTGGTCCCGTCAGTTGCCGCGCGAAAGGTCAACAGCGATACCGGTGTGGCAGGTGAGGCCAATGTGCTGGTGTTTCCGGATCTGAACTCCGGCAACATTGGTTACAAACTGGTTCAGTATATGGCCAATGCAGATGCCGTTGGTCCATTTTTTCAGGGTTTTGACAAACCGGTGTGCGATCTGTCGCGCGGATGTTCCGTTGACGACGTTATGTCGGCTGCTGTCATCCTGATGGCCACAGCCTGAGACCCGACCGACCCTCTTCTATACCAGTGATTTCAGCAGCCCCAGCGTGGCAAGTAGGGCTAGCAGGCCAATCGCCATGCGTCTGAAGTTTTCCGGTTCTGCCGATACGAACTTCCGGCCGCCCAACCATACACCAGCACCCAGCAGTGGAATGCAAAAGGCCGCTGCAACAAACGTCTCTGTCGATATGATGCCCGCATACCCCCACATTGGGAGTGCTACCAGGTCGATGGCGCACAGATATAAGATCAGCGTGGCGCGAAACGCTCGTGCGGGAAGGCTTTGTGCCGTCAGGAACAGCGCGACAGGCAACCCGCCAATAGCTGCAGCGTTCGACAGACCTGATACGACACCAATCCCTACTGTGGCTGCGGTACCCGGTTTCCGGCGCAGGGTCCACCCTCTCAGCAATGCCGCGCACATGATCAGGATCCAGACAGAAACCATCAGCCGGAGCATGTCCATGTCGAGCGAACTCAACAGGGTAATGGACACCGGCATGGCGATTATTGCACCGGTCAGCAACCAGCCAAGCAGCGGCCTGTTTACGTCTTTCAGGACTGCGGGTGCCTGGCCTGCTGTCGCAGCAATTTCCAGCAACATGACCACCGGCACAAAATTGAGCGGATTGGTTACCAGCGCCGACGCCGAAATCACAAGCGCTGAAAAGCCGAACCCCGAGTATCCGCGAATATAGGCTGCGCCGAGCACGGTCAGCGCTATCCAGGCGAGAGGCCACCCGGACAGAGCAAACGGAACCGACATCGACTATCCCTTCAACGTGTGCCGCACATGATGCGCGATAGCCAATTCTTCATTGGCCTTGATGATCCATACCGGGCAGGCCGCTGCCGGCGGAGAGATTTCCATCTCACCCGTCACATTACGCTGGTTTTCGAGCACGACATCCAACCAGTTCAAATGTTTGACTATGCCAGCGCGCACCGGTGCTGCGTTTTCTCCCACACCGGCGGTGAACACCAGCCCGTCTATGCCTTCAAGCGCGGTAATCAGCGAACCTGCATGGCGCGCAGCCCAATAGCAGTAATAGTCCACCGCTGCTTGAGCGCGCGGATCTTTACTAGCCAGCAAATTGCGCATGTCACCCGAGATGCCGGACAAACCCAGCAACCCGCTGCGGCGATACAGCAGGTCTTCAAGTTG
>JBDNEZ010000485.1:0-6650 GCA_041690095.1 Anderseniella sp. | reverse complement strand
GTAAGCGGTGGCGTCTGGAAAACCAGCACATCCCGGCGATGATCAAGGGCGCGCTGGTCGTGCGGTTCGTCCTGCGTTCCGAAGGCGAAAAGCGTCATCACCGGGTCACGCGGATCATAAGCATAGCGATCCGAAGGCTCTTGCTTTGGTCGCTCAATGCTCAGCAGTCCATCGCCGTTGGGCGTATTCGCCTTGCCGTCGCTATGTAGGAAGTATTCTGTCGGTTGCGCGCGCTCCAGCGGCCAGGATTGTTCGTCGCGCCACTTATTCTCGCCCATGACGAATATCCGCACCGGCGCGCCGTCCATCACGCCGTTTTCCTTGCCTTTCAACCAGTGGTCGAACCACGGCAGGACCCAGTCGAAAATGTCGACCTCGGCCTCCGGTCCAAAATCCATCGCGCCAACCTTGCGCGGCATGTTGTGCTGACCGATGTGCGACCACGGCCCCACGACCATGCGTTGTGCATCGCGCGTGGCCTGACTTGGCGCCTGTTCGCGCATGCCGGTGTGCATTTCCAGGCAGCGGCCCAGCCGGTCATACCAGCTGGTGCGGTTGAACACCGGAATATCAATTTTCGAGAAGTTCTCGTGCAATTTCCATATGTCGACATGGCAATGGTCCAGCCAATCGCAGAACCGCTCTTTCATTCCGCCAAGCATTTCCAGCGGCAGTTCCTTTTGCGGCAAATACCACAGCCATTTTTCCCGGTCGATATTCTCTTTTTGATGCCAATAGGCTTCCTGAGTTACCGGTCCTTCCGGCTCGTCCAGATATTGCTGCGTCGCGATCGCCATCGGCCCGATGGTCGATTGCAATTGCCGACCGATACGATAGACGCCGCCCATCTGCCAATCGGTCGTGCGCGGTGCCTGGCCACCGACGAACATCGTGACCAGATGCGGTGGCTTTTCAGCAGCCAGAACCCACTGGCACCATGCCGGATACGAAAAGCCGTAGCCGCCTATCTTGCCGTTCGACCATTCTTGCGCCGCGGCCCATTCGATTGTGTCATATCCGTCTTCGGCGTCCGGCCAATCCGGATTGAAGAACGGCCGGACGTCGCGTTCGGCCTTCCATCTGTCCGAGCCATTCTGCGTCAGCACCGCAAATCCGTTCTGGGCGAGGAAATCGAACAATGGATCCAGGAACGACCGTTCCTTGTAGCGCGCCGTCCGCTCGACAATGGTGGGAAACGGTCCCTCTCCCCTGGGCAGATACAATTCGGCGCCAAGTTCCATTCCGTCCCGCATGACAGTCTTCACGCTGATCGGTTTTATCGTTTCCTCGGACATCTGTATTTCCTCATCGTGTTGATATGTTTGTCAGGCGCTGATCGGTAGATCGCGCAGCCAGTCGCGGCCCGGAATGGCGTCGAGCAAGCTGCGGGTGTAGCTGTCTTGCGGTGTCTGAAATACTGCGGCGGTGGTGCCTTCCTCGACGATCTTTCCCTGGCGCATGACCAGCACCCGGTCACAGATCTGCGCGGCGACACACAGATCGTGGGTGATGAAGATCATCGACAGGTTCATCCGCTCGCGGATGTCCTGCAACAGCGCCAGCACCTGCGCCTGCACCGATACGTCCAGCGCCGAGACCGCCTCATCCGCGATCAGAACGTCAGGCTCCAGCACCAGCGCGCGGGCAATGCCGATGCGTTGTCGCTGGCCGCCAGAAAACTCGTGCGGATAGCGGTCGATGACCTGTGCGTCGAGGCCGACCAGCGACAACACCTCGCGGCTGCGGTCGCGGGCGGCGGCGCGGCTGAGGCCCTGCACCCGCAAGGGCGTGCCGACGATGGTTTCCACCGTCTGCCGCGGGTTGAGCGAGGCATAGGGATCCTGAAAGATGATCTGCATCCGCTGGCGCTCGTGGCGCAGGGCTGCGCCCTTCAAGGCCGTAACATCGACATCGCCGATCAGCACCCGGCCTGCGTCCGGATCGGTCAGCCTCATCAGGCAGCGCGCGACCGTGGATCTGCCCGATCCGCTCTCGCCCACGATGCCGACCGTCTCGCCCTTAGCCAGGGTGAAGCTCACATCGTCCACCGCCCGGACCGGCGGGCGGCGCCGGAACAGACCGCCGCCATGGGCGGCAAAGGTCTTGGTCAGATGCTCGACCCGAAGCACCTGTTTTCGCGCGATCCCGTCCAACGGGCGAACGACCAGCCTGGGCACCGCCGCGATCAGATCGCGCGTATAGTCATGCGCGGGACGTGACAGTACCTGGGCTGGCGTGCCTTCCTCGACTATCCGGCCCTTGCGCATGACCACGATACGGTCGGCCAGATCGGCAACCACGCCCATGTCATGGGTGACAAACAACACAGCCATCCCATATCGGTCCTGCAGCCCGCTGATCAGTTGCAGGATTTGCGCCTGTGTCGTGACGTCCAGCGCCGTCGTTGGCTCGTCGGCAATCAGCAGCGCTGGCTTCAGCGCCAAGGCCATGGCGATCATGACCCGTTGCTGTTGTCCCCCCGACAGTCGGAATGGATAGGTCCGGCCGATCCGCTCGGGCTCTGGCAGGTTCACCTCGGCAAACAAGTCGACGACGCGCGCCTGCACCACGCTGGCGGATATCTGCTCGTGCGCCCGAATCACTTCCGCAACCTGGTCCCCCACGGTCAGCACCGGGTCGAGCGCGGCCGAGGGTTCCTGAAAGATCATCGCGATCTTGCGGCCGCGGATGGCTCGCATTGCCCTGGGCTCGGCGCGCAGCAGATCCTGCCCTTGGAATGCGATGGTGCCGGTCGTCGGGATCAGATGCGGCGGCAACAGCCCGAGGATCGCCTGCGCGGCCACCGACTTTCCCGAGCCGCTTTCGCCGACCACGCACAGCGTTTCGCCGGCGGCCACATCGAAACTGACATCTTCGATTGCAAAGGCACGGTCGGCACCAGCAGGCAATGAAACACTCAGCCCCTTGACGCGCAGCAGTGGGTTGGCATTGGGCGCACCATTCATCAGCCCCGCTCCTGATTGCGTGCCTTGCGCGGGTTCAACGCCGTGGTCAGGCCATCGCCAACCAGATTGATTGCCAGCACCGTCAGCAGGATTGCAATTCCGGGCATCGCTGACAGCCACCACGCCTCGCGCAGATAAGGGCGCGCGGCACCGATCATATAACCCCAGGTGACCACGTTGGGATCGCCGAGCCCCAGGAAGCTGAGCCCGGATTCGATCAGGATCGCCTGCGCGACCATGACCGAGGCGATGACAATGACAGCGGACATGGCATTCGGCAGAAGCTGCACGAACAGGATCGTCATCGGCCGCTGCCCGGCGACCCGCGCCGCATCGACAAACTGGCGGGTCCGCAATGACAGGATCTCGGACCGCACGATCCGCGCGACGGCGGGCCAGCTGACCACGCCGATGCCGATCACCACCGACCACATGCTTGCGCCCATGACCGCGACCAGTACCATGATCAGGATCAGGCCGGGGATGATCTGGAAGAACTCGGTCACCCGCATCAGCCCTTCGTCGATCCAGCCGCGAAAGAACCCGGCGGTGGCGCCGATGGTGATGCCGATGCCCACCGACACCACGGTCGACAGCAGCCCGATCAGCAACGAGAACCGGGCGCCATAGACAAGCTGGGCAAACACGTCGCGCCCGATCATGTCGGTTCCCAGCAGGAATCCATCGGCAAAAGGGGCAATCAGCGGTTTGCCGACCAGCGCCCATGGCGACCGTTCGATAAACAGCGGCGATACCAGTGCGGTTACGATAAGTAGCGTCAGAAAGACCAGCCCGGCCGCCGCGCCGCCGTGGCTGAAGATGCGCTTGATCAATCCGCGCCGCATCACTGCACCTCGATCCGTGGGTCGATGAATGTATAGATCACATCCGTCGCCAGATTGATCAGGATCACCATTACCGAAGTGACAAAGAACGTTCCCATCAGAACGGTAAAATCACGGCTGATAATGGAGTCATATGCAAGTCGCCCGATCCCGGGCCAGGCGAACACCGTCTCGATCAGCACGGTGCCGCTGACCAAACCACCGGCTTGCAGGCCGATATAGCTGACGATCGGCAGCAGGGCATTGCGCAGCACATGACGGCGCACGATCTGGCCCTCGGTGATGCCCTTGGCGCGGGCCGCCTTGATGAACTCCATATCCGCGACCTCGATCATCGACGCCCGGGTGATCCGGGCGAAAACCCCCATGTAATGCGTCCCCAGGGCGAGGGTCGGCAGGACAAGATGCGCCGCGACATCCTGCGCATAGGCGAAGCCGGACGCACCCGAGCCGATGGTGCGCATCCCATAGGGCGGCAGCAGCGGAAACCAGACCGCCAGTACCAGCACCAGCATCAGGCCGAACCAGAAATTCGGCGTCGCATAGCCGAGCAGCGCGAAGGTCGATATGGCGCTGTCCTGCCAGCGCCCGGCCCGGCGCGCCGCCATCAGGCCCAACGCGATGCCGGTCGTCAGAGAGAACAGCATCACAACCGCCGCAAGCAGCAACGTGGCGGGCAGGCGTTCGAGGATGAGATCCAGCACCGGTGCCTGCTGCCGCAATGAATTGCCAAGATCGAACTGGACCAATTGCTTTGCATAGATGAAGAACTGCTGCATGACCGGAAGATCGAGTCCAAGTTTCCGCCGAAGCTGCGCCACGTATTCCGGATCGACGGGCTGGTCGCCGACCAGAAAGTCCACGACATCGCCGCTTGGCAGCCGCAGCATGAAGAACGCGACCAACATGATGCCAAACACGACGAATATGGACCGCAAAAGGCGTCTGCCGACATAGGAAAGCTTGCTAGGCATGGCAGTGCGCTACCTTCATGGAACTTCTTTGAAATTGCGGGGGCCGGGTGCGAATGCTCGGGCGGGCACTACAACGGTAATCGGGGCCGTGCGCCGGAGCAGTTCCGACGCACGGTTTGCTGTCGATCACTCTGATTTTGTGACTTCGACCCAGTTGTAATAGGCCGAAAATGGCCCCTGATAGATACCGTCGACATTGGGCGCCACCAACAGGTTGTCCTGCGCATCCATGATCCAGATCGTGGGCGCGTCTGCGGTCAGCAGTTCCTGGATACGCGAGAAATAGCCCTGCGCTTCCTCGTCGGTCAGCGCCTTGTCGGCCTTGCTCCACAACTCGTCGACTTCGGGGTTCGAGTATCCCTGGATGTTGTTGCCATAGGTGTGCATGATCCGATCGGTCAAATAATATCGCGCCAAACCGATCGATGGGTGTTGCAGACTTGACCCGGATGAGAACAGCAGGTCGAAATTCCAGTCCGCCCCGCGCTGCAGCAGCGACGGCACATCGAGAAACTGGACATCTGCCATAAGTCCGACTTCGGCGAATTGCTGCTTTACGATTTCCATCATCCGCGTCCGTTCGGCATTCGCGCCGGCGGCGATGATCGAGAGGCTGGCGCGAACGCCGTTCGAATCCGGCACCAGCCCGGCTTCGTCCAACAACGCGCGCGCCTTGTCGGGATCGTAGTCATAGGTCGTCACCGCAGACGCATCGAAATAAAGGGTTCCACTGTGGAAAGGGCTTACCTTTGGCGCACCTTGCCCGTTGAACGCGTTGTCGACGATCAACTGCCGGTCGATGGCATAGGACATGGCCTGACGGACTCGAACATCGTTGAATGGCGCATCGCGCATGTTGATGACCAGAGTCGCGCCTGCGCCAAGGGCACCGTATGCGTTCGGATCTACCAACTTGGCGTGTCCTTCCGACACCAGCCTTGCCACATCGGCCGGCGGAATCACTTGCCGCAAAGCCACGTCGATACGCCCGGTTTCCATGGCAATCACACGCTGCGCCGAATCCGGGATGAACTGAAAGTAGATTTCATCGATCTGCGGCAGACCCGCCTGCCAGTAATCCTCGTTTCGCACGAGGTGGACGTACTCGCCGCGGCGATATTCATCAAACCGGAATGGCCCTGTTCCGATCGGCGCGTTGTTTGCCGGGTTCAACAGGATATCCTTGCCCTCGTACAAGTGCTTGGGAAGGATCGGCCCGCCGACACTGCTGATAGCAGCGTAGAAAGGCTGATAGGGTTCGGACATGTTGAACCTGACGGTAAAGTCGTCGACCGCTTCAATCGAGGTAACATTCGCCAGGGCACCGCCCGTCCGGCTGTGCGTTTCCCGCAAGATCACGTCAAAGGTATAGACCACATCTTCGGCAGTAAACGGCGCGCCATCGTGCCATTTCACGCCCTGGCGCAGGCCGAATGTATAGGCCATGCCGTCGTCGGATACCGACCAACTGTCGGCCAGTATGCCCACAAGCTTCTTGTTTGCGTCGTAGCGGACCAGCGGTTCCAGCACCTTGCCACCGGTAATCGACTGCGCGGCGTCGGTCGTGGATATGCCCGCAGCCACGACATCAGGTTCTTGCGAGACAAGCACATTCAGTATCGATGCAGCATGCGCGGAATCTGGTGTTGCACTCAATCCGGCAAAGACCGCCATGGCGGCACCTGCAAGATATGATCTCGGAAATGGCATTCGTTAACTCCCCATTGGTCGGCGTGAACTGGAATGTTCCCCACGCCGGGCTCATTTGTCAGACGGTGTTTGATGGCCTCTGCGGGCCCGTTGCAGATCCGCCCAAATGGTTCTTCTCGTGCCAGCTTGCCACAGGGACCGCCGCGACCTGCTAT
>JBDNEZ010000484.1:0-15609 GCA_041690095.1 Anderseniella sp. | reverse complement strand
GTGGCAACGGTTTTCAGGCTGCCGGTTTCGTTGTCCACGTCCGGGTTCCCGAATTTTTCCTCCAGTATGGCAACAACAGCCTGCGTGACCGCCAGATTGCCGGCTGACAACAGGATGAACACACGCTCGCCGGGTAATTCGAAAGTCTGCAGTTTGCGGAATGTTGCAATGTTGTCGAGGCCCGCATTGGTGCGGGTGTCGGCTGCCATCACCAGGCCGCGATCAAGTTTGAGGCCAACACAATATGTCATGGATTTTCCGGTCGCGGTAGGATTTGTGTAATCACCGGTAACCTACTGCTCGGCGATGCTTTCAACAAGCACTTCCACGACCATCCTTTCGGCCCCGGTCGACAGGCCCCGGCGAACCCCTTTTACGGGCGTGGCATTGTCGACATCCATCCCGGTTGCTACACGCACATAACGCTCGTCCGGGCTGACCTGGTTTGAGATATCAAATCCGACCCATCCCAGATTTGCGACATAGGCTTCTGCCCAGGCGTGGCTGGCCTCGGCGAGTTCATTTTCGCCCACCACCATGTAACCGGAGACATATCGCGCCGGCACGTTCAGCGAACGCGCTGCAGAGATGAACACATGGGCATGATCCTGACACACACCCTTGCCATCTCGCACGGCATCAGCGGCACTGGTATGTTCATTGGTAGTGCCGATCATGTAGGCCACTTTTTCAAGAACAGTGGCTGAAAGGGCATGCAGTTGATCGATACCTGTCAGGTTTGCGTGCGCGGTTGCCATTGATCTGATGGCTGCGTTGGCTGCAGTTGCCGGGGTGCTGGCAAGATACGCCTGGATTGGCACTGACCCCAGGTCATGACCTGCCACGCCTGCGGTATCGATGGTTCTGACTGTGCCGCTCGCAATAACCGTGACTTCAGCCAAATCGACTGGCGGGGTCGTCAGGTGGGCCACATTGCCAAAAGCATCGACATATTTCAGCGCTGTCTCAATGCCCGGCGCGACAATGGTCCAATCAAGCACCGATTGGCTCTGGCTGTCCTGCGGCGTCAGGTACAATCGTTGAACCAGGTGCGCTCCCGGATTATCATAGCTATAGGTTGTTGCGTGACGGATATGAATTTTCATGGGAAATTATACGCGCTTGCGATTTCAGCTGTCAGCCTGTTGTTCCTGTCGATGAAGTCGGACAGAAACTCGTGCAGCCCGTTCTGGAAAATTTGCTGCATGTCAGCGCCTGCCAGCAGGTTCATGGTTTCAATGGCTGTATCATGACATGGTAATGTCTCGCCATACGCCATTTCAATGTCTGAGAGGGATTCGTTGCTGATCCAGTCATAACAAAACAGCAGCGACCGGGGCATGGCCGGGTTGAGGATCAGGAACTGTGCAACATTCCAGGGTTGGTAACTGGCGTCCCGATAAGCCCACCTGTATGCCCGGTGCGCAGATACCGAACGCAACAGTGAAGCCCATTGCTGACGGTCAATCGAGCTGCCTGGCCCGGATCCGCGTGGCAGCAGGATATGATATTTCACATCCAGAATCCGGGCTGTATTGTCAGCCCGTTCAATGAAGGCGCCCAACTGGCTGAAGTGAAAACTGTCATGGCGCAGGGCGGTGCCGAGCATGGCGCCGCGGAACAACATGGAACGCTGTTTGATCCAGTCGAGAAAGCCCGGCAGTTTGTCACTCGACAACTGGCTCATTCGCAAGGACGACAACTCGTTCCACGTCGCATTGAGCGCTTCCCAAACGTCACGGCTCAACGCCGTGCGCACGGCGCGGCCATTGTTGCGCGCAGTTTCCATGCTGGAGCGAATACTGGACGGATTTTCGCGATCCAGAACCAGGTGCTGAATGACGTTTTCCTGACTGGCGCTGTCATACTTGTTGGCAAACGTAGCCTCGCAATGCGCGCTTTTAAGCGCTGAACTCCAATCGTCCTGATGCGCCCGGAACGGTTTTGGCATCAATGAAATGCGATAGCTCACCTCAATGAGGCGTGCCATGTTCTCCGCGCGCTCCATGTAGCGTGCCATCCAGAACAGTGATGCGGCAGTCCGTCCTAAAAGCATCAGTCCTCCAGCACCCAGGTATCCTTGGTGCCGCCTCCCTGGCTCGAGTTCACCACAAGTGATCCTTGTTTCATGGCAACGCGGGTAAATCCGCCCGGTGTAATACGCATCCGGTCACCGGTCAGCGCAAACGGGCGCAAATCCACGTGTCTCGGTGCCACGCCGGACTTGACAAAGGTTGGGCACGAAGACAGCGCCAGCGTGGGTTGTGCGATATAGTTTGCCGGGCGTTTTTTGAGTATCTGTCTGAACGCGGACACTTCCTTCTTGCTTGCAGTGGGACCGACCAGCATGCCGTATCCGCCTGAGCCATGCACTTCCTTGACGACCAGCTCTTCAAGATGCTCGAGCACATAGGCCAGCGAGTCACTGTCTGAGCACCGCCATGTCGGGACATTGTTCAGGATCGGTTTTTCACCGGTATAGAACTCGACTATTTCGGGCATGAAGGAATACACCGCCTTGTCATCTGCAATGCCTGCGCCAGGAGCATTGACAATTGTCACCCGTCCGGCGCGGTAAATATCGAAAATGCCGGGCACACCCAACGTCGAGGCAGGGTTGAATGTCAGTGGGTCAAGAAAATCATCATCAATCCGCCGGTAAACCACATCGACCCTGACCGGCGCACGGGTCGTGCGCATGTAGAGCCATCCGTCCTGCACGAAGAGGTCGTCACCAGTAACAAGTTGCACGCCCATTTCATCAGCCAGAAACGCGTGTTCAAAAAACGCCGAGTTGTAGATGCCCGGGGACAGTACAACACAGGTAGGTTCACCGTCGCACTGCGCTGGTGCCACCGAATCCAGTGTCTGCCTGAGCAGTTCGGGGTAATGTTCAATGGGCGCGACGCGATGCTTTGCAAACAGATCCGGAAACAGAAACATCATCGCTTCGCGGTCTTCCAGCATGTAGGAAACACCTGACGGTGTGCGGCAATTGTCTTCCAGCACATAGAACTCGTTTTCTCCTACACGAACGATGTCGGTTCCTATGATATGGGAGTAGACATTGCGGGCAGGCGAGTGACCGGCCATCTGCGGCATGTAGGCTTCATTTTGAAGAATCAGCTCTGCGGGCACCTTGCCGGCCCGCACGATTTCCTGCCGATGGTATACGTCATCGATAAATGCGTTGAGGGCACCAACACGTTGCGCAATGCCGGCCTCAAGCCGCCGCCACTCACTGGCAGCGAAAATGCGTGGAATGATGTCAAACGGGATAAGCCGCTCTGAGGCTCCCTCGGTGCCGTAGACCGCAAACGTAATGCCCAGCCTGCGGAAAATCGATTCTGCTTCACGAATTTTAGCGCGCAGGTTGGCTGGTGTCTGAGTTTCCAGCCACTCGTGCAGTAATGCATAATGCGGGCGAACACTGCCATCCGCCTCCAGCATTTCGTTGAAATTGTCTCCCATCCAACACATTGTTGCGCAGATATGTCATATTCGGAAGTCTAAAATTTTGCGCCGCTGAGGCTTTTTTCATCCTGTTGCCAAGCTTCACAAGTTTGTGGCAGTGTCGAGTCCATGTTCTACAGGATTGGCAGAACCGGGCATTTGGGCGGAACAGCAACACGCGTCATGCAAGACGAAGTGCTGCTGCATTGTGCCCGTATCGGCTTCAATCCGTAGTCTGCGCTTTTCACGACGTCTAACAGGGCGCGGCACAACAGTCGCGTTTTTCTGCGACCAGACCTGCGGAGTGCATCCATGAACAAAAACCTCAATATCGAAGACTTGGTTGCGGCTGACAACGCCCACCATTTTCACCCGTTTACTGACCATAAGGCTTTACATGAGGGCGGCGGTGTTCGCGTTATCACTCAAGCCAAGGGCGTGCATATCTGGGACGGCAAAGGCCACAAGCTGTTTGATGCCATGGCTGGCCTTTGGTGTGTGAACATCGGCTATGGCCGCAAGGAACTGGCCGAAGTGGCTTATCGCCAGATGCTGGACTTGCCGTTCTACAATACGTTCTTCAAGACCACGACGGTGCCGGCGACCCTGCTGGCAGAGAAGGTTGCCAGCCTGCTCCCGGAGCGTTTCAACCAGATTTTCTTCGTCAATTCAGGCTCTGAGGCCAATGACACGATGGTGCGGTTTATTCGGCGCTACTGGGAAGTGCAGGGCCAGCCGGAACGCCAGCATATAATCTCACGCCACCGCGCTTATCACGGCTCGACCTGTGCGTCTGCCTCATTGGGCGGCATGTCGGCGATGCATGCCCAGGGCGGGCTGCCTTTGCCCAACTTTCATCATGTGCTTGAGCCCGACTGGTTCCAGCAGGGTGGCGATATGAGCCCGGAAGAGTTTGGCCTGAAAGCCGCCCGGGAAGTCGAAGCCAAGATCAAGGAGTTGGGGCCGGACAAGGTTGCAGCCTTTGTAGGTGAACCTATTCAGGGGGCCGGTGGTGTAATCATTCCGCCGGACAACTACTGGCCATATGTTCAAAAAGTCTGCCAGGAACATGGTATTCCGATTGTGGCCGATGAAGTGATCTGCGGGTTTGGCCGCACCGGAAACTGGTGGGGTCACGAGACCATGGGATTTGATCCCGACATTGTTATCATGGCGAAGGGGTTGTCATCCGGTTACCAGCCAATTGGTGCCATTGCGGTTTCCGACAAGTTGATCGGTGATTTCTTTGCAAAGGGCGGCGAGTTTCTGCACGGTTACACCTATTCCGGTCACCCGGTGGCGTGCGCGGTTGCACTGGAAAACATCCGCATCTTGCAGGATGAAAAATTGATTGAGCATGCTGCGGAGATTTCGCATTACGTCGAGAAGAAGATCGGTGCTCTGCGTGATCATCCGATCGTTGGTGAGGTTCGCGTCAAGGGATTGATAGGCGCCATCGAACTGGTGAAGGATAAAAAGACCCGGGCGCGATTTGACGAACTTGGTCGTGTCGGTGGAATTTGCCGGGAACATTGCTTTGACAATAATCTGGTGATGCGCGCGTGTTGGGACACAATGGTGTTCTCGCCACCGCTGTGCATAACCGAAGCCGAGGTGGACGAATGGGCCGCTCTGACCCGCAAGGCACTTGATGCCACGCTGGATGATGTGAAGCATGAAATGTCGTGAAGGTCGCATTTGAAATCCGGATGCAGTGCCTCGGAAAAACAATTGTTGAAACACACGGTGTTGGGTTTAACATTTGCTGTGTCGAGTGTTTTCGGCAAGGTTGTTAGGGGTGAATTTGACGTCGTTTGAAGTGTTCATTCAGGGAGTAATACAATGACATACATACCAAAATTCCACGCATCGCGCCGGTCTGTTCTCAAAGGATCGGGTGCCGCGTTTATCGGCCTCACGATGATGCCGCGTTTCGCGTTGTCGCAGGAGGAGAAGAAGCTCAATTTCTACAACTGGGACACCTATATCGGCGAGACTACGCTGGCTGATTTCAACGAGGCATCAGGCATCGAAGTCAAGATGGACCTGTATGCCGACAATGCTGAGTTGTTCGCCAAGCTGAAGGAAGGAAATCCCGGCTACGACGTGATCATTCCGACCAACGATTACGTTGAGCGCATGATGGCCGCAGGCATGCTGGACAAACTGGACAAGTCGAAAATCCCGAATATGTCCAACATCGCAGATGCATTCAAGGATGCCAGTTTTGATCCGGGCCGCAATTATTCGGTGCCGTACATGTGGGGTACGCTGGGCATCGGGTATCGCAAATCCAAGGTGAAAGACGCATCAAGCTGGAAAGCAGTGCTGGCAGGCGATGAGAATGCCGGCCGTATCTCGTTGCTCGGCGATGGTGAGAGCGTGATTGGAGTGGCGCTTCAGTATCTTGGTCATTCCTTCAATTCCGTGGTCCCCGCTGAAATGAAGGCTGCTGAGGAATTGCTCATTGCCGGCAAAAAGGACGTCAAGGTCTATGCCGACGACAACGGGCAGGATTTGCTGGCCTCCGGTGAAGTGGATCTGGCCATGGAGTGGAACGGTGACATCATTCAGGTGATGAGCGAGGACGATGATCTGAGCTATTCCGTACCCAAGGAAGGCAGCCTGTTGTGGCAGGACTGTGTGTGCATTCCAAAAGGCGCGCCGCACCCTGACAATGCCCATGCGTTCATCAACTATCTGCTTGATGCAGATGCCGGTGTGAAGATTGCAGACACCATTCAGTATGCAACCGCAAACGCAGCGGCGAAGGCCAAGATGGATGAGGCATATACCGGCAATCCCGGCATCTTCCCGCCCGACGACGTGATCGCCAAGTGTGAGGCGTCATTATATTCGGAAGAAAAAACCAAGCTGCGCAATGAATCCTGGACCCGTATCCAGGCAGCCTGATTTAATGATGACAATCATCAGGGGATCAGGTGCAAACAACCTGACCCCCTGTCTTGAGGTGCCGGGCGGGTGGAAAGCTGGAAACAGAACAAGGTGGTATTCTGGGTAACGGCGTTACCCGGCGTAGTCTGGCTACTGCTGTTTTTTCTGATCCCGCTTGCTCTGATCTGGGGCATGTCGGTTGGCGAGAAAACCTCGATAATCGACATTGAAATTACCGGCACGCTGGACAATTACGTCAGATCGTTCCAGGCCGTCTATCTGAAGATCATCTGGAAATCCATCTGGATCAGCATTGTCTCAACTGCAGTGTGCCTGGCGATCGCCTATCCGATCGCCTTCGGCATCTGTTTTTCACCTGCCAGATGGCGGCCTTTTCTGCTGCTGCTGGTGATCCTGCCGTTCTGGATAAACCTGCTGATCCGCACTTATGCGCTGATCGCCGTTTTCCGGACCCGGGGCACCCTTAACTTCACGCTGGAATGGCTGTGGAACCTTGCCTTCCTGGACAGGCTGGTCGGTCCGTTTCAACCACTGGAGCTGCTCTACAACAATGGCGCGGTGATTGTCGGCATGGTTTATGTGTTCATGCCGTTCATGGTCTTGCCGCTGTACGCGACCATTGAGCGTCTGGACCGATCCTATCTGGAAGCCAGCCTCGACCTTGGCGCCAGCCAGTGGAGGACGTTCTTTTCGGTGACCGTGCCGCTCACCATGCCCGGTATCGTGTCCGGTATCATCCTGGTGTTCATCCCCATGCTTGGCATGTTCCTGGTGCCGGACCTTCTGGGCGGTACCAACGCCATCATGATCGGCAATGTCATCACAGATCAGTTCAAGGCTGCCAATGACTGGCCGTTTGGAGCAGCGCTTTCCTTTCTGCTGATGTACGTCACCTTTGCAGCGCTTGCGTTGCGCGCTTTTGTCAGCGCGCGCATCAAGGGCGCAGTGGGGGTCTGATATGGCAAGACGCACGTCGATACGAGGGCCACTGGATTACGGAAAATCCCCCTGGCTGATCCTGTTCGGGTTTGTCACTTTCATCGTTCTATACGCGCCGATTGCGCAATTGATTGTCTTCAGTTTCAATGACTCAAAACGCAATATCGTATGGCGCGGATTTACCACCAAGTATTATGCAAAAGCGTGGAATGACGCCTCTCTCGTCGAAGCCTTCACCAATTCCATCACCATTGCGGTAATGTGCACGGTCATCGCCACCATTATTGGCACGGCAACCGCTCTCTGGTTGTGGCGTTTCCGGTTTCCCGCCAAGGCTGCCGTGGAGGGCATCATGGCGCTCCCCATCGTCATCCCTGAAATCTGCATGGGTGTGGCTGTGTTGGTGCTGTACTCCCGGGTCGGGCACTGGATGCGGGGGTTTGAGTCTGGCCCGATATACTGGTGGAATGAACTGTTCTCCATCTGGCCGCTGAATCTCGGGGCCATAACCGCTGCTCACATCGCATTCAGCTTTCCGTTTGTCGCAATCGTCGTACGCGCGCGGCTGATCGGGTTCAACCGCGAGTTGGAAGAGGCCTCCAAGGATCTTGGAGCAAGCGAGTGGCAGACTTTCTGGAACGTGGTTTTACCGTTCATGATGCCGGGTGTTGTCGCAGGTGCGTTGCTGTCATTCACGTTGTCTCTGGACGATTTCGTCATCACCTTCTTTACAGCGGGGCCGGAGACCAACACATTTCCGGTCAAGGTCTATTCGCTGGTGCGTCGCGGCGTGTCGCCTGATATCAATGCAGCTTCGACCGTGCTGATCGTCATTACACTGGTCGCCACCATCATTGCCATGCGCATGCAGGCACCATCGAAATCCGAAGGGTAGGGGACCTCATGACCAAGCCCATCATTTCCATCAGGAACGTCACCAAGCGCTATCCGGGTGTTGTTGCAGTGGATGATGTTTCATTCGATATCATGCCCAATGAGTTCTTCGCACTGCTGGGGCCGTCGGGATGTGGCAAAACCACATTGCTGCGCATGATTGCCGGGCTTGAGACCTCGGGCACCGGCGACATTATCGTCGACGGGCACAACATGGAAGGCGTACCGGCCAACACACGCCCGGTGAACATGGTGTTCCAGTCTTATGCAGTGTTCCCGCACATGACCGTCCGGGACAATGTTGCCTACGGTTTGAAGGTGACCGGGGTTGCGCCCGCAGATATTGCACCTCGTGTTGAAGACGCTCTTGAAATGGTACAGATGAGCGCGATGGCCGACCGCAAGCCTGACCAACTCTCCGGCGGCCAGCGCCAGCGTGTTGCGCTGGCGCGCGCGCTGGTCAAACGGCCAAAGGTTCTGCTGCTCGATGAGCCGTTGTCGGCACTTGATGCCAAGTTGCGCGAGCACATGCAACTCGAGCTCGCGCGTCTGCAGCAAGTCATCGGAATCACCTTTATCATCGTTACCCACGATCAGGATGAAGCCCTGTCGATGGCCGATCGCATCGCGGTTATGGAGAAAGGCGGGGTGCGTCAGATTGCCGGACCCGAGGAGTTGTACGAGAAACCCCACTCACGCTTCGTCGCTGATTTCATCGGCAAGATCAACTTGATTGATGCAACAGTGTCCGGGGTGTCCAAGGCCGGCGTGACCTGTGTGGCAAACGGATTGGGCACGGTTATCGTGCCCCATGACGGCGCCGCTTCCGGTAGCATCTCACTGGCTGTCCGGCCCGAAAAACTCACACTGTCCGCCGAAGCTCCACCACCCGGTTCCGGAATTTCAGCCAAAGGCGTTATTCGTGATGTTGCCTATTATGGCGATGTCAGCAATGTTTTTGTCACCTGTGACGATGGGCTGGAACTGGCGGTGAATGTTCAAAATGACCGCGCTGCTGCCGGTTTGCTGGAGAACGGTCGCGAAGCTTATGCGAGCTGGCACCCTTCCGATACGCTCATCCTCCAGGAGTAAAAAACTTTGTCGACACCTCAATCATCACTGGGTGATGCTGCATTCCGCCGCAAGGACCTTATGGGCTCCTCGATCGAGGCAAGTTATGCTGGAGCGCTGTCTTTCCTGCGCCGCAAGTACACCCGTAACCTTAAAGGCGTTGATGTTGCCGTGACCGGCATCCCGTTTGATCAGGCCGTAACCAACCGGCCCGGCACAAGATTCGGCCCGCAGGCCATCCGCCAGGCGTCTGCGCAGCATTCCTGGGGTCCTGTATGGCCGTGGCGGTTTGATCCGTTTGAAACGCTGGCGGTGGTAGACTACGGCGATTGCTTTTTTGACTGGGGTCGCAAGCAGGATGTGCCGCGTGTCATCGAGAAGCACATCAGCACAATCGTTTCCAGGGACGTGTGTCCGCTGACCTTTGGCGGCGATCATTTCATCACTTACCCTGTGCTGAAAGCCGTTGCCAAAAAGCACGGGCCGCTTGGCCTTGTGCAATTCGACGCTCATCGCGATGTGGAGCCGGAAACCGGCAACCGAATTGACCATGGCACCATGTTTTCACTGGCATTGCAGGACGGTCTGGTTGATCCCGCACGTTCCATCCAGGTTGGAATCCGTACCTGTTTCAAAGGTGAAGATGCCATGGGCATGAAGGTGCTTTTTGCCGATCAGGTGCATGAAATGAGCGCCCCGCAGGTGGCCGATGAGATACGCAACCGGCTGGGCCCGGGCCCGTCCTATCTTACCTTCGACATTGACTTTCTGGATCCGGCCACCGCACCGGGCACCGGAACACCGGTTCCCGGCGGTTTCACCAGTTATCAGGCTCTGTCCGTCATTCGCGCCATGAAGGGGGTGGATTTTGTCGGCATGGATGTAGTTGAGGTCTCACCACCCTATGACCATGCCGAGATGACATCAAACGCCGCAGCCGTGATTGCTGCGGAACTCTTGTGCCTCAAGGCGTATGCGGCAGGTGCCCGGCCTGAGGAGATGACCAGCTGAGCGAGTTTTTTACTCTGGGGTTGATGCCCCATGAAATTGTACTGGTCATGACGGCCATGTTTGTTGGCGGAATCTGCAAAGGCATCATTGGTGTGGCCCTGCCACTGGTGAGTATTTCAATCATGCTGATATTGCTGGATCCAAAGCTGGCAGTCGCAATGATTGTTATCCCGATTTTTCTGACCAACGCGCAGATGGCCATGCGGTCAGGGTTCGGCGAGATTGTCGAGACACTGCAGCGTTTCTGGCCGCTTATCGTCGCCTGCTTCGTCACATTGTTCAGCGTTGCACTGGTTGCAACGCAATTGTCCTCGGTGGTTGTCGTGACCGGTCTGGGGTTGGCCTTGCTGGTTTTCGTGATGGCGAACGTGTCGCCCTGGAAGCCGACGGTGCCTGCGCGCGTTGAAAAGCCGGTGGGCGCCATTGTCGGCATTGTGTCAGGCATTCTCGGTGGTGTCACCTCGATCTTTGGTCCCCCCATAACCATGTTTCTGCTGGCCTGTGGTGTGCCAAAGCACCAGTGGTCGGCGTCAGTAGGAGTGACGTTCACCCTTGGGAGTATCCCGCTTTTGGCAGGGTATATCCTGAACGGAACCTTAACGCCTGTCGTCGCGGTTGTTTCCACATTGGCCTGCATACCTGCGTTTATCGGCATGTGGCTCGGGTTCAAGCTTCAGGATGCGATGGCACCGCAGACCTTTCGAACAGTTCTCATGGCAGGCCTTTTCATCATGGCACTGAATCTGCTTCGCAAGGGTGTGTTCGGATGATCCGCACAGTGAAGTGTCCCTCCAGAACAGTACCCGGTGATGCTTCAGTTAAAGCAGATCGTTTTCATTGGGGTTGATCGGTCTCGTGGCGGCTACTGAGATCTGGTATTATGTGGCGGTTAGCCCGATACCAAGTGGTGACAGCAGAGCTTCAAGCTTTTCGCCTATATCCGGCATGATAACGGCGATTGCCAGGCCGGTTGCAGCCGCTATCATCGCATATTCAATTGCAGAGACTCCGTCTTCGTTGTCCATGAAACGCGCAATTGAACTTTCCATATTCAGTCTCCGTCTGTCTTCGGCATAAGCCATTTGAGCTTGCTTGCAACGCAACCTTGACGTTGCGGTCATCAGTTCCTTTGGTATGACAACGGTCATACTCGGTCGCAGGTGTAAACGATTTCTAAAATCGCAAATTTTATCGGAAGTGTATTTATGCAGTTGTTTCAAAACTGCGTAAAATTAAAGCTATCCCGAGTGAACACAAGGAAGTCCATCAGGATAGCAAATCACGAATGCGGTAGTACAACATCCCCAGCGTCAAACCGGGCCTGCGCAATATACTGCCGGGAAACGGCAAATGACGAATGCGGGCAAACACGTCAAACATCTCCGTGTCGCCTACAATGGTGTCTGCAAGCACCTTGCCCAGCATGCCGGCAAGCACAACGCCCTGGCCGGAAAACCCGTGTGCATAATAAATGGATCCGTCACTGCGGCCCATATTTGGCAACCGATTGTGGGTAATGCCAATGTGTCCGCCCCAGGCGTATTGCATCTTCACACCATTGAGTTGTGGAAAAATCCGCAACACCCTGGGCCGCATGTTGGAGCCCAGATCGCGCGGATGAATGCCGGAATAGCTGCACCTGCCACCAAACAGAAGCCTGTGATCCGCCGTCATTCTGAAATAATCGACAACATAGTTGCTGTCGCAGACCGCTTCATTGTCGCGGATCAATGCGCGTGCGCGCTCTTCGCCGAGTGGTTCTGTTGCCACGACATAACTGGCCACCGGCATCACACGATGGTTAAGACCGGGAACCAGCGAACCTAGATAGGCATTGCATGCCACAACAATCTGACTGCAGGCGATGGTCTTGCCGGACTTGAGTTTGAGGGCAGGTGAACGTCCACCTTCAATGCTGCTGACGGTTGTATTTTCAAAGATCAGCCCGCCGGCGCCAAGCACGGCATCGGCGAGACCGAGAGCATAGTTCAACGAATGAAAATGACCCGCATCCTGTTCTCGCAGCGCACCATGGTAAGCTGTGCTGCCGATTTTTTCCGCCAGTTCCTCGCGGCTCAGGATTGTGCAGCCCTCAACGCCGTACTTTTCCAGCTCTTGCATGTGCTCAACTAGTTTGGTCATGTGACTTGGCCGTGTTGCTGCATGAAGAAAGCCCCATGTCAGGTCGCATTCAATATTGAGCGCCTTTATGCGGGCCTCGATCAATCGTTTGCCTTGTTCGGCAACATCAAAGCAGATGCGTGCGTCGAGGGATCCGAGTTGCTTTTCAAAGCCTTCCATACCCGGCGAATAGCCGGTGCATATCTGCCCGCCATTGCGTCCCGTCGCACCCCATCCTATGGGGCCTGAATCAAACACCGCTACCTTGCGCCCCTGGACAGCGAGTTCCAGAGCTGCGGACAGACCGGTGAACCCGGCACCTACTACGCAGACATCAACCTTGTCCGGCAAAGCGGACTGCGCGGACGTCCTGATCTGCCGGTTGGCGGTCTCGGCATAGTAGGTGGGCTGGTCGAGAGATCTGTCGGTCATGAAGTGCGCAGATACCATTCGTAGTCGAGATTGTGGATGGTGTAGTGGTGTGCATCTGCCTCAAACAATCGAGCAGTATGGAATGCATCACACCATTTCTCACCGAAATACTGTTTCAGGATTGTGCCCTCTTCAAACGCCGTCAGCGCCACCGGCCAGCGAATGGGGAGGTCCACTCCTGCTTCGCTTTCATAACCGTCGCCGGATATCGGATTTTGCGGGACAACATTGTTGGTAATGCCATAGTGGATTCCGGCCAGCACCGCTGCCATGACCAGATATGGGTTGGCATCGGCACCTGATACGCGATGTTCGACCCTGATCGCATTGTCGCTGCCGCCCGGTATGCGCAACGGAACCGTCCGGTTGTCGCCGCCCCACAGTCCGCGCACGGGCGCGTAGGTGCCTGGACGCAACCGCCGGTAGGAATTGGCATTGGGTGCAAAAATCGCCATGCCTTCCTGCATGGTTGCGAGCAGCCCGCCTATGGCATTGCGCAGCTTGTCGGAGATTGGCCGATCAACGGTTGGATCAAGGTCTCCGAGAAAAATATTGTTGCCGTCCTTGTCGAGCAGGCTGCAATGAACGTGCAGGCCGCAACCTGCCTGGTCGGCAAACGGTTTGGCCATGAAGCTGGCAATTGTGCCGTGCTTGCGCGCCACCGCCTTGATGCAGCGTTCAAGCATGATCGCCTGATCGCATGCCTGCAATGCATCATCGGTATGATACAGATTGATTTCAAACTGCCCGGCTGCGTACTCGGACACAAACGTCTCGGCAGGTATTTTCTGATCCTTGCAGGCTTCCTGGATTTCGTCGAGCAGGGATTCGAAGTCATAGAGATCATCGATGGAATAGACATTGGTGGTGCTTGCGCGCCAGCCGGTCTCACCTGAACGTGCCGGGATCACTTCACCTTTGGCAGCCGCTTCCTGGTCGATCAGGTAAAACTCATACTCGATTGCCACGACCGGTGTCAGTCCCATCTCGGCAAAACGATCAAGCACTGTTTTCAGCAAATGGCGCGGATCTGCAAAATGCGGATTGCCATCAGCATCCACCATTGACGCAATGACCTGCGCCGAAGGCCGCTTGGCCCACGGGATATAGGTCAACGTGCCCGGGACCGGAAAGCAGAAATAATCAGGGTCGCCGTCGCTGGTGCCGTATTCATATGTTTCAACATTGCGCCCTGTCCAGTCGAGCAGATAGTTCGACCCTGGCATCCTGGCACCTTCGGAATACAGCTTTGGCAGATAGTCACGTGTCAGTTGCTTGCCGCGTAATATCCCGTTCATGTCGGGTATCAGCATGTCTATCGTCACCACATCGGGATTGTCGGCGAGGAAAGCGATGGCCTCACTGTCGGGCCTGGTTGGAGAATTCATGAAACACCTTCGCAAAAACAAAAAACGGCCAGGCAACTATGCCACCGATCCTGTTTATGCCTTATCCACCATTGTCAATGAAGGGATTTTTTTCGTCAAGCGATCAGGCTATGATCAGTTCTCCGGGCGGTTCGGCGGCAACAGGCGCTGACCGTCGTTAATTCTGGTGGTTCATGTCGACAGCAAAAATTGAAGAGTGGCTTGCGCAGCACAATATTGATGAGATCGAGTGTCTTGTTCCTGATCCGGCCGGTACGCCGCGCGGCAAGATACTGCCGACCAGGAAATTCCTGAAAGGTATCGGCAACACTTCGATGCGGTTGCCTGAAGACATTTTCATTCTGACCGTTACCGGTAAATATTCGTGGCAGGATTCACCTGTCTCGGACGCCTCGGGTGATGTCTATCTGGTCCCTGATATCAGCACCCTGAAGTTGGTTCCCTGGCATGCCAACCCGACTGCCCAGGTGATCTGCGATACCTATTATCTGAACGGCGATCCGGTAGACATAGCGCCAAGATATGTTCTGAAGCGTGTTTTGCAGCTTTATGCCGCGCAGGGCTGGAAACCGGTTGTGGCACCCGAGCTTGAGTTTTACCTGGTCAAAAAGAACCTTGATGCCGACTATCCGCTTGAAGCGCCGGTTGGAACCAGCGGCAGGGCAGAAAAGGTTGGCCAGGCCTATGGCATCGATGCGGCCAACGAATATGATCCGATCGTTGAGGATATCTATGACTTCTGTGAAGCTCAGGAGATTGATATTGACACTATCAGTCATGAAAGCGGACCGGCCCAGCTGGAAATCAATTTCAACCACGGTGACCCGCTGGAACTCGCTGACCAGGTGTTCTTGTTCAAGCGCACTGTCCGCCAGGCGGCCTTGAAGCATGACGTTTATGCGACATTTATGGCCAAGCCTCATCAGGATGAACCTGGTTCATCAATGCATCTGCATCAATCCTTGCTGGATCTGAAATCCGGGGTCAATCTGTTCAAGGGACGCGGCAAGAAACCATCGCGATTATTCCTCTCCCATGTTGCGGGCCTGCAGCGTTACATGCCTGCTGCGATGGGGTTTTGTGCGCCCAATGTGAATTCATACCGCCGCCTGGTGCCGAACTCCGATGCACCCACAAACACGCACTGGGGCATCGACAACCGAACCGCACCATTGCGTATGCCGAATTCAGATCCGCAAAACACACGCATCGAAAACCGTGTTCCTGGAGCTGATGCAAACCCCTATCTGTGCATCGCGGCATCACTCGCGTGTGGGTATCTCGGCATGATGGAGAAACTGAAACCGACGGCGCCGATTGAAGGGTCCGCCTACAGGTATGCTCATTCGCTGCCGATCAATCTTGATGATGCGATGAACAAGCT
>JBDNEZ010000483.1:0-3654 GCA_041690095.1 Anderseniella sp. | reverse complement strand
TCAGGCCATTGTCGATGGTGGAGTCTTCGCGGATGCGCGAGACAAAGGTCGCATAGTCGCCGACGCATTCAACCGGCGTAACATAACCGCCGTCCTCGCGTTTGTCGATAACCAGCAGACCGGGTGCTTCACGCAGAATATTGCGGGCCTCGTCAGCGCTGATTTCGCGTTCAAACTCGATGTTGATGGCCTCGGAATGGCCAACAAACACCGGCACACGAACACAGGTTGCGGTAAGCTTGATCTTGGGATCGAGAATCTTCTTGGTCTCAACCACCATTTTCCACTCTTCCTTGGTGTCACCGGAATCCATGAACACGTCGATGTGCGGAATGACGTTGAAGGCGATCTGCTTGGTGAATACTTCAGCCGTCGGTGCATCGGTGACGAAAATGCCCTTGGTCTGGGTCCACAGCTCGTCCATGCCTGCCTTGCCGGCGCCGGATACGGACTGGTAGGTGGCGACCACGACGCGCTTGATCTTTGCAGCGTCATGCAGAGGCTTCAAGGCGACCACAAGCTGGGCAGTGGAGCAGTTCGGGTTGGCAATGATGTTCTTGCGTTCATTGCGCGCCATGTACTCCACCAGCACCTGTGCGTTGACTTCCGGCACGATCAGGGGCACCTCGGCGTCATAGCGGAAGGCAGACGAGTTATCGATGACAATCGGTCCCAGCTTGCCGATCCTGGGCGACCACAGTTTCGAAGTCTCGCCGCCGGCTGACATCAGCACGAAATCGACAGTTGAGAAATCAAATGTCTCCAGGTCCTCGCATTTGAGGATCTTGTCGCCGAACGACACTTCACGGCCAACCGAGCGGCGCGAGGCAATGGCGTGGACTTTGCCAACCGGAAATTCCCGTTCGGCCAGTATATTCATCATCTCCATGCCAACATTGCCGGTGGCACCAACGATTGCGATATTGTAGCTCATCTGAATTTGTCTCCAGGATGACCCTGCTCCCGCCTCATGTGAGAGGCCTTTTCGGGTCTTGGCTCCGGCGCAATCTCCCACGGGAGAAAAGGCCGGGAGGTAGCGCAAGGTTATGCGGTTGTTTTGGTGGTTTTCGTTTTGACCGTTCTGGTCAGACCAGCCGTCATCGTGCCGCCGGTGATGGTGGTCGCGGTGAAGCTTGTTCTAGCCTGCATCTGCATCGTCAGATCGAGTCCTTGCGAAACGTCCCGTTATGGACGCATTGGCTTGTAGCATTTTTCGCAAAACAGTCAATGCGGAGTGTTCTGTCTGGTCAGGCTGCTGCTTCCAGTTCGCCGAGGATAGCGTCACCCATCTGAGTGGTGCCAACCTGTTTCATGCCGTCCTGCATGATGTCACCGGTACGCAGGCCCTTGTCGAGCGTTGCTGCAATGGCGGTTTCAATCTTGCCTGCCCAGTCGGCCATGCCGAAAGAATAGCGCAGGCACATGGCAAATGACGCGATCATGGCAATCGGGTTTGCGAGGCCCTGGCCGGCAATGTCGGGCGCAGAACCATGTACCGGTTCGTAAAGTGCCTTGCGCAAACCGGTCTTCTCGTCAACGGCGCCGAGAGACGCTGATGGCAACATGCCAAGCGAACCGGTCAGCATGGCTGCCACGTCAGACAATATGTCGCCAAACAGATTGTCGGTCAGAATGACGTCAAACTGTTTCGGCGTGCGGACCAGTTGCATGGCACCGGCGTCGGCCAGCATGTGCGACAGCTTGACGTCTTCATAGCCGTCCTTGTGGGTCTGGGTAACAACTTCGTTCCACAGCACGCCGGATTTCATTACATTGCGCTTTTCCATGGAGCACACGGCATTGTTGCGGGTGCGGGCCAGTTCAAAGGCCACTCTTGCAATGCGGTCGATCTCGTAGCTTTCGTAAACCTGCGTATCGACGGCCCGCTTCTGGCCATTGCCCAGTTCGGTGATTTCCTTTGGTTCGCCGAAATACACACCACCGGTGAGTTCGCGCAGGATGAGAATGTCGAGACCTTCAACCAGTTCTTTTTTCAGCGAAGATGCGTCAGCCAGGGCCGGGTAGACGATTGCCGGGCGGAGATTGGCATACAGGGCCAGGTCCTTGCGCAACCGCAGCAGACCGGCTTCCGGGCGCTTGTCATAGGGCACGCTGTCCCATTTGGGACCACCCACTGCGCCAAAGATAATGGCGTCGGCGGCAATGGCCTTTGCCATATCGGCATCGGAAATGCTTTCGCCGTGCGCGTCATAGGCTGCCCCGCCGACGAGACCTTCGTCCAGTTCGAACGATGCGACGCCCTTGTCCTGGAACCACTGGATGACCTTCCGAACCTCGCCCATGACCTCTGGGCCAATGCCGTCACCGGGAAGAAGGAAAAGTTTGTGGGTCGCCATGATAATTTCAGCCTTTGAATAGGGATTTAACTGCTGGCGATTGGGTACTGCGTGATGGCGGACTTGGCAAGAGGCAACGGGTGTTTTCATATCGCTCACGCCAGCAGCCTTCGGCTGCGCTCCGCGGGGGCGCACTTCGTGCGGCGCGCAGTCGCGCTTGCCTCAGCACGTTTCGTGCCTCGGAGGGGAGTGGATCACTAGCGTTGGAGTCTGCAGCAGTGGATCCTTGGGACGGGGCCCAAGGATGACAATTGGTGAGTATCGTGAGGTACTTAAATTGTGTCGTCCTCGGGCTTGTCCCGAGGATCCATGGCACCGGATGCAGGTGGGTTTGTATTATATCGCTCACGCCAGCAGCCTTCGGCTGCGCTCCGCGGGGGTGCACTTCGTGCGGCGCGCAGTCGCGCTTGCCTCAACACGTCGTGCTTCGGAGAGCATCTCAAATCTGTTGTGCTGAATTCTGGAACTAGACCCGACGGGTCTCGGGCCGACCAGGCCCGCCCTCGCGGAGCGCAGCCGTCAGGCTGCTGGCGTGAGCGATATAAACAAATCCCCTCCCCAAAACTCACTCCTCAACCTCCAGATCCACATGAACCGTACATGAACACCCGGCTCAGGTTCGGTTCAGCGCCTGGCCTCTAGATTGGGGACAGTTGATTTGAAGACCAGCTGCTCCGGCAACGGAGCTAAACAAAAACACAAAACCCGGATTTAGGAGACGACCCATGTTCAAGAAAACCGTTATCGCTGCTGTTGCAGCCCTGACTATCGCTGCTGCAATGGCCTCACCTGCCCAGGCCCTGTCCAAGAAGGGTGCTTTCTTCCTCGGCCTCGGCAGCGTTGCTGCCATCGGCATTGCCTCTGCCCACGCCAATGGTGGATACCATGGTGGATACAATGATGGTTACGGCTATGGTTATCGCGGTGGCCGTGCCTACAGACGTTCAGCGCGCCGCTGCGCCCGCCGCTTCGGCCGGCACACCTGGCGCTGGGAGCGCTGCATGTCGCGCCGTGGTTTCTGATTGAAACCTGCACAAGCTTGAATGAAGACGCCGCCGGAGATGTCCGGCGGTGTTTTTGATTGAGTTTATTCCGCTCACGCGAGTTGGCTGACGCCAACCGCTCCGCGAGGGCGGGCCTGACCGGCCCGAGACCCGTCGGGTCTAGTTCCAGAATTCAGCACAACAGATTTGCGATACTCCCCCGAAGCACGTAAGTGCTGAGGCAAGCGCGACTGCGCGCCGCACGAAGTGCGCCCCCGCGGAGCGCAGCCGAAGGCTGCTGGCGTGAGCGATAT
>JBDNEZ010000482.1:0-3351 GCA_041690095.1 Anderseniella sp. | reverse complement strand
TCGCGGGGCGTCGGGTTGGCCTTACCAGGTCGCAGACATATTGCGTGTCAATATTTCCGATGAGCGTCTTCGACCGTCAGGGCTTGATCCAGTGCTGGAACCTGCAATTGACCTGGCCAGGGCGCACTGCCTCACGTGCCACAAGTTGAATGGCGTCGGTGGCGACAAGGTTGCAGGTGATCTTGCCGGGCTGGCGAGATCGCTGGACGATGCCGGGTTTCGCGCCTGGGTGCTTGATCCGAGATCGATTCAGCCCAATTCAACCATGCCGGCGCTGTCGCGCGGGCTTCCAGAAGCTGAACGAGAGCGCATCGCCAATTTGCTACGTGCCTATCTTCTCAAAATGCCGGACGGCAGCTGATCGATTTATATCAAGATAGCACCAACAGAAAAAGGTAGGTTACTGCACGCCGCCAATATCCGTTGGTATTACTGCTGCGCCAGCATTGCAGCGATCTGGTCCTTGAGCAGCATGCGCTGTTTTCGAAGGTCGATGGAGCGCTCATCGGATGCTGGCTCCACCTCGGTTTCAATCCGGTGAATCTCGCGGTTGACAACATGGTACTCATCAAAAAGCCTGGCGAAATGTGCGTTCGACGTTTTCAACTCGTGAAGCCTGTCAATTTTGCCGGGAAATTCTTCGGCAAGCTCATGCGGAACGTGAGACAATTTTTTTCCCTCTTTGGTTTTGGAACGACTGCGCTCACGATAACCCCGCAACGTCGCTTCCCCTTGACCTATATCAATGCAACCCGACTCCTCACATTGCGTCGCACACGGAGGTATTTCCAGCCCTACTCTCCCGTGCGGGCGATTTCTTCCTTGCGCCTCGAGATATAGGCCTTGAGTTCCTCATCAATGGCAGGGTCCAGTGCAGGCTGTTCGTAATCGCGCAGAAGTTGCTTCCAGATGGCGTTTGCCCGCTCGGTCGCAGTTCTTGATCCGTCATCACGCCAGCTTTCGAAATTGCGCCAGTCGGAAAGCAATGGAGCATAGAATGCATGTTCATATCGCTCGAGCGTATGCCGGGCTCCAAAATAGTGCCCGCCCGGACCAACCTCCCTAATGGCATCCAGGCCCAGTTCATCCAAGCTGGCATCAAACGGTTCAATGAACGCCGCCAGCATCTGCAGTATCTCGGCATCGAGAATGAACTTCTCGAATGAACACACCAGACCACCTTCCAGCCATCCGCCTGCGTGCAACATCACGTTGATGTGGGACATGACGCAACTCCACACCGACATGCTTGATTCATAGGCCGCCTGGGCATCGACGGTCGGCGACGCGGTGGCATTGCTGGAGCGGATCGGCACACCATAGCGCCGGGCCAGTTGAGCAGAAATGACGACAGACCGGGAGTATTCCGGTGTACCAAAAGCCGGAGACCCGGTGCGCATGTCGACGTTCGAGGTAAAGTGACCATAAAATACCGGGCAGCCTTTTCGCGCGGCCTGGGCCACCATGAATCCCGCCAGCGCCTCGGCGTTCTGCTGCACCAGCGCACCGGCCAGGGTTACCGGCGCCATCGCGCCTGCAAGCGTGAACGGTGTTACATTTACCGGCTGACCGGCCAACGCCATCTCGATCAGTCCGTCTGACATCGCTCCGTCCAGAAGCATGGGAGAATTGGTGTTGATGCCGGTGCAGAAAGCAGGCCGCTGCGCCAACTGGTCATCCGAGCACTGCATCGCGATCTTGGCCATTTCGATGCAATCCCTGGCTCTCTTGCGGCTGTTGAGCCAGGTGGGCTGCCAGCCTTTGTCGGTGAGCGTGATCTGGGCGTACATCATGTCCAGGTGACGCGAGGCAGCAGGCAGATCCATCGGTTCTACGCCTGCGCCCCCATCATGGTGATAAATGTTCAGCGAATGGACAAGGCGCACACAATTACAGCAATCTTCATAAGTCCCATCGCGCCGCCCCCTGTCCAGGTCAGACACGAAAGGTGGCCCGCACACAGAGGCGAACACCATCGAATTCCCGCCAATCGTGAGGGTTTTTTCCGGATTGCGCGCATGGACAGTGAACTCCCGCGGCACATCAATCAGCATCTCTTCGATCAAGGCGGGATCGAAGCGGACAATTTCACTGTCGAAATCAACATCGGCACCTGCCCGGTGCAGCAGGTCCAGTGCCCTGCGATCGGTGATTTTCATACCGATATCGCGCAGCACCTCCAGCGACGCATGATGGAGCGCCTCGATCTGGTCTTCAGTGGCAATCTCGAGCGGCTTGAAGGGATTGTGAACAGCCTTGAACGGCGGCTGTTTCAACGTTCCGCCGCGTGTGCGTCGCGAACGGTTACGGGATCTTGTAGAGTTTGAATCCTGGGTCATGAAAGGACATCCTGGCGCTGAAACGAATGGGACGATCAGGCGGAATGTGAATTCATCCCGCTGGAACTTCCGTTCGCACCAGCCCAGGTTTCTTCATGCATAATCAACACCTTGCGCGCCGAAGTCCGATCAATGAACCGGTCAACCATAGCCGCGATATGGGGATAGTCGTGTATCAAACCCGGATAGATTTGCGGCCACACCGCCTGCATTGCAAAGCAGAAATCCACGACCGTCAGCCTGTCGCCAAAGAACCACGGCCCGGGATCAAGCGCCTCATCTATCACCTGCAAGACCTTGTGCAGACGCTTCAGCGATGCCTGTTTCAATGCAGCCTTGCCGGCTTCGTCCTCAAAGTAGAATTCCGGGTGAAACTGAAGCATGACATCAGGTTGCAAGGTTGAAGCGAGATAGTGCATCCATTGCAGGAAGTGACCTCGACGGCTATCTCCAGCTTCGATCAGGAGATTTGCCTGAGGATGTTTCTCGGCAAGGTAAAGCGCTATTGCACCTGACTCGAAAACAGCGCCGTCCGGCCCGGTCAACGCCGGTACGCGGCCATGCGGGCTGGCTGCAATAAACCCGCGATCGGGCGCATCGGAAAACAGCTTGACCCATTCAACCCGGTAGTCGGCACCGGTTTCCTCCAGTATGGCATGCACGCCCATTGCGTAGGTGTTGGGCGCGCAGTACAGCGTGTATCGTGGGTTGGCATTGCTCATGCGCGCATCCTGCTTCCTTCAGGGTCAAACACTGGCCTTGTGTGCACGATGGCCGGCCGCTGCTGACCCAAGATCTCCACACTGTACGACGCAGCCGGTTCAAGGCAATCAGCACGAACATACCCCATCGCCAGGGACTTTTTCGTGCAAGCTCCATAGCCGCCAGAAGTGATATAGCCCACGCTTTGACCTGCCAGCCACACCGGTTCATCGCCCCAGGCATCGGCCTTGTCGGCATCTATCTCGAACGTCACCAGGGTTTCACGCCCTTGCTGCCCGCGCAGACCGAT
>JBDNEZ010000481.1:0-4466 GCA_041690095.1 Anderseniella sp. | reverse complement strand
TCTGGGTGGAAAGGGCGACCAGCCAGTCATATGGCGAGTTACCGGTAATCGGATCACCGATGTTAACGTTCAGAACGTTTGGCTGGCGCAACTCTTGCGAACCTACATTACCGACGAAATGAAGAAGAATGGTGGTGATATTGATGCCTTGATTCGGGGTATGACCAAATCCGGCTAATCCAGTTTGCGACTATCAATGGCCGGATACCAGTTCAGATTTCCAGTCGCATGAGGATGCTTCCTTTGGTATGTGGAAGTCTTGGGTGGGCGGTGATGTCTGCAGTCCCCATGGCGGCAAATCCAGATTTTTTGTAGAAGGCGCAGGCCGATAAATTGTCGGCCCAAACATGTAGGCTGATACGATCGAAGCCGGCCTCGCTTGCTTGGCTTGCTGCATGGTCCATCAAATTCGTGGCTATCCCCTTTCTTCGCCAGTTTTCTCCAACTGCCAGACTATTGACAAACCAACTGCCCCAATCCTGCAGGTTCAGAATAGCGCGTACATGATGCGTGCGATCACCGGGCAAAAAATCTAATCCGTGCTGTTTTAGTCGATCGGCCGGAAAACTGTTGACGACACCAGCAAGCTGGCCGGTATTTTCGTCAACGGCCACGAAGCAATTGCGATAGGACAATGGCGTTTCTGAACTTGCAATCGCCCACCTCAGAATACCTGTTGCTGCGAGGCCTGGAACAAGGTCGTTCAAGAGAAACTCATAAAGTCCGTCACCTGCCAAGCACATGTAAGATGCAATTTCATTGCTGTCGCCCACTTCACCGGGCCGATAGACAATATGCCGGTCTTGTTCATCATGGATTTTGTCGCTTTTGATTGACACGGAATACTCTCATCAGGCTCTGGAAGCGGCACCGCCGCGAATTATCAAACTGGCAGCGGTCAATCTGAAGTCAGAGAAAGCCGGTTGTGCTAAGCAGTATAAACGCAATCAATACAGGTGAGACGATCCTGATCAACCAGATCCAGATCACTCCCAATATAGAATCTGAAAACTCCGCTTCTTTCAAAGCGTCTACCCTGCCCCAACGCCACCCGACAAATAGTGCCACCAGAATACCGCCGACTGGCAGCATATAGTTCGAAACGGCCTGGTCGATAGCATCAAGAATACCATGGCTGCCAATGCGGACCCCCGACAGAAGTCCGAAACTCAGGGCAGACGGTATGCCAAGGACGAAGCTGGTTGAGCCCACAATCGCAACAGCGATCCAGCGCCTCATGTCAAATCTGTTGATCAGGAATGCAACGGGAACTTCCAGCAATGACATCATCGATGTCAGGGCAGCCGCGACGAGCAGCCCGAAGAATATGATACCAACGACAAACCCTCCAGGCATTGCCAGAAAGACCTGGGGCAAAGTTATAAAAGCCAGTTCAGGTCCCGCAGTCGGATCAAGCCCGAAGGAAAACACCGCTGGAAAGATCGCCAGTCCTGCAACGATGGCAAAGCTTGTGTCGCCCAGAATGATCGCTGCGGCTGACGTTCTCAGCGACATGGAACTTGGAAGATAGCTGCCATAAGTAATGAATACTGCCATACCAATACCAAGCGAAAAGAATGCCTGGCCAAGAGCGGCAATGTACAGTTGCGGACGCTTCAAAGCGTCGAAGTTCGGTTCAAGCAGGAAACTCCAGCCTTGGGAGGCATTGGGAAGTGTTGCGGAGTAAGCAGCCAACGCAACCACAATGCATCCGAGGAGCGGCATCAGGATACGGTTGGCAATCTCGATGCCTCTTTGAACGCCTCCTGCTACGATGAACATGGTCGCCGTCAACATGGTTAGTTGCCATGCTATCGGTTCCCCGGGATTGGCAATGAATGCTTGAAAGTAACCTCCAAAACCACGACCGGCATCTACCCAGAGTGTTCCAAAGACAGCGCCTACCAGATACTTGAGTGCCCAGCCGGCTATGACGCTGTAGTAGGACAGGATAACAAATCCGGCGGCCACGCCAAGCCACGCCGCAACTGACCATCCAGAGCGTGGCGCGATGGTTTCAAATGCAGCAACCGCATCACCTTGTGCCCGACGCCCAAGGGCCAGCTCGGCAACGACGATGGGCGCACCAACCAGCAAGACACAGGCAATATAGACCAGCAGGAAAGCGCCGCCGCCGTTCTCGCCCGCTATTTACGAGAAACGCCAGACATTGCCTAAACCCACCGCGACCCAATGGTAGCAAGTATGAAGCCGTTGTGTGATCGCCACTGTTCACGGCGCAAGCAGCAACACTGCGATCAGTCATTCAAGGTCACGTTGGACACAAACCCTGCGGGCTTCACAGCCAGGACAGAACAAGTCACCTGGTCGAGAATCGTTTCAGCAGTATTTCCGATAACCAGACCGGAAATTCCGGTTCTCGCGACTGTTCCCATGATCAGTAGATCAATCTTGAACTCGGAAATCAGCTTCGGGATTTCCGTTCCGGCATCACCTTGCCGCAGGTGGGTGCTGAGCTTGACATTTGCCGCACCTTCTTTCCCCACCCACTGGGTTGCCCGTTTGATCAGTCTTTTCAGCCAATTCTTGTGCTCAAGCTCAATCGTATGAACATAGGCGTCTATTTCCTTTTTCGGAATGTTGGCGCGCGCCCGGCTGTACATTGACAGGAAGGGCGCATACCAGGCGTGGCCGACGTGCAGCCACGCCTTGCCATCACCACACAAGGAGAACGCCATCTCAAGAATTTGCCTGTTCAGCGCTTCCTCTGTATCCGCCTTTCCCCCTCCATATGCCTCAAATTCTGCATCCACAGCTGCCAGAACCTGATCAAAAGCACCAAATGCTTCGCCCTTTGACAACCAGACTGGACAAGGACAATTGCGCAGCAGCCGCATGTCGAAACGACCCAGAAGCTTATCCAGAATCCCGCTGGAGCCAATTGGTTTGATGACCAGATCATAGTCATTTCGCAGCACTTCGCGAATGGTTTGTATATGCGGCCTGCCTTCCAGAACTTTCGTCTTGAGATTGCCGTCCGGATTGGCCGTTTGAGCCAGTTGTTTCAGCGTCGCTTCAGACTCTTTGAACCAGCGCGAGCGCAGTAACACAGAGATATTGGATGCAAACACTGCGGGCGGGGTTTCAAGCACTGTGATGAGATCAACCTGACCACCATTCTGATTGGCCAGTTCCAGAGCAAGACCGAGCGTCTCTTCCGCAACCTCGGAACTCTCATCATGCACATATAGGATTTTTTTAAAGCGTCTCATTCATACCTCCCAAAACAACTACGCATCTGATGAACTCGAAATCGAGAGCCTTTCAATGCGACATCAAAACCGGAACAGTCGAGTGGTTGAGCAGAAACCTGGTCACACCACCAAGTAACAGTTCACGCAGTCTGGAATGGCCATAGGCGCCAACAACGATCAAATCTGCGCGATGTACTGCCGCTTCATTCAAAAGCGCCTCTTCTGCCGGAATATCACTGATAACAAGAGCTTGTTCCGCCACGTTGACACTGTGTCTTCTTAACATCTCCACCATCTGATGTGTTGAAGAGGTTTCTTCGGCATATGACACACCCTGTGTGTCGATCGTCACCAGAGTAACCTTCTCGGATTTGACAAGGATCGGCAATGCATCGTGCACAGCACGCACCGCCTCACGCGTCGGCTTCCAGCCGATGATCACTCTTTTCCCAATTGTTTTGAAGTCCCCGGAATTGGGGACCATCAAAACCGGCCGGCCTGATGCCATGATCAGCCGGTCCGCAAAATCGGGTTCTGGATCCAGCGAGGTCGCCCAGGTATCCGTTTGATTCATTATAATCAGGTCAGCCTGCCCGCTGTGAGCGATCACATCATCTGCGAGGGTTTGGTTGGCCGCCCGCACCTGGATCCATTCGGACGTCAAAGAGTATTTGGAGGTCTCTTTCTCAAAGACACGCAACATCTTGTCGCCACATCTGTTGAACTTCTTTTGCTGTTCCTCAAAGAAATCTGTTGCCAGGTAGGCTTCGAACATTGCGACTGGCTTTACATCCGGAACGACATATATCCCGATCAAATGTGCCTCATGCTCGCGGGCCAGTTCGCAGGCAATGCGAAGGACTACATCTGCCCGGTCTTTTGCGTTCAGCGATACCAGAATTGTGTTGATCGACATTTGGTCACCGGAAATAATTGATCCTTACTTTCCTAGTTCAATTCAAATGCTCCGCCTTGATATGCGTCAATCCTCTTGCGAGCGCACTGCTATTGCCGCGATCTATGTCTGTTAAGTGCCTATTGCGCTGAAAAACTCCATTTAGGGCGAGAAGGTCAAAGAGAATTCCGGCCGTGCAGAGCAGCAAGTATTTTTTGGTCGAGGGAGGAGCGTGAATTCTAAGGCCTGTCATCAATTGAGCCAAATGATTGCCCCAGCGAGATGGATTGCACCGAGGAATGCGATAGCCCGTTTGTCATATCTGGTTGCAATTGCGCGGTATTGTTTGAGTTTTG
>JBDNEZ010000480.1:0-2410 GCA_041690095.1 Anderseniella sp. | reverse complement strand
GCAAACCATTATCTGGATGAACGGTGGGGCCAAATCTGTTTCAATTTTGCCCGTCAAACCTGAAGTTTCTTTGGATGTTGTTTCAAAACACACAACAGCCGGGACGGATTAAGGCAAATTTTCCATTTTCATTGGAATATGTATCTGTTTCACCAATCATCGCAGGACCTGCGGACACTCAACCGACTTGCCAATCAACAAAGCAGCCAAAGACATCGATGGAAGATCCTGGCGCAAATCAGAATGAAGAATCATGACCGATGTTGCTGAACAATTCACAATGACGACTGCCTATTTCGACATCACTGAATTGCTGTGGTTTCTGAAAGCAACGCCCATTGTGGCTGGAATTCAACGGGTGCAGGTTGAGGCAATATTGGCGCGCGCCTGCGAAAGCTATGCCGGGCGATACACCGAATGTATATTTTTCGACTGTGATCGGACTTGGCGAACATTGTCTGTTGATTTGTTCAGGCAGATGATGAGCAAAGCCGGCCAGAGTCTTGCAGACTGGCAAGCGTCGTTTGCCAGATTCAAAACTGCATTGTCCGCCGCCGAACCGGTGGTTTTCTTACCCGGTGATGTATTGTATTTTCTGGGAACAAGCTGGCACATAGTTGGGTTGTATGAGTCGTTATGCGATGTTTCCAGGAGCGGGGTGAAATGCATATTTTACCTCCACGACATCATACCCATAAAGTACCCGGAATATGTCGTGCAGAATTTTGAAACGACATTCTCCTACAATTTGTACGCCATCAGCAAAGTCGCAGACGCCATAATTTGCAATTCCGAGGCGACCAGGCGCGATTTTCTCGAATTGTCCGGCTATAAGCGCCGGTTGAAAGTAGTTGATCTGGCAATTCAACCCCACTTCGCAGCATACAATCGCGATGAACAGCACACGGCAACGCTATCGCGACATGGCCTCGGGTCGCGCAATTATGTCTTGATGGTCGGCACAGTGGAACCGCGTAAAAATCATATTGCCGTTGCCAATGTGTGGAATGACCTGAGCAAACGGTTCGGAGACGCGTGCCCGGCACTGGTCATTGTCGGAACAATCGGATGGAACGCGGAAGCAATTCACCGGCACCTTGAATTGATGAACAGATCAGGGAAAATCCTCCACCTGCAAAGTCTTGCAGACAGCGAACTGGGCCATCTGTATCAAAACTGCCTGTTGACTGTCTACGCCAGTCGCTACGAAGGTTGGGGCTTGCCTGTCACAGAAAGCCTGGCGTTTGGAAAGCTTTGCGTATGCCCCAGCAACTCGTCGCTAGGCGAAGCCGGCCAGGGTCTGGCAATACATTTTGATGAGCGCTCTGAACGCGAATTGCTGGAAACGCTCACCCGGTTAATTGAACAACCGCAACTGGTTCACGAGCAGGAACAGAAAATACGCCGTGATGCAACTTTCAAGACCTGGCAGACGTTTGTGCGGGAGATCTACGCCGTTGAGGCTACTCTGCCAGGTACGCGCAACGACATCCCACCAGTAATTTCACCCGATTCATCTTACCGGTTCGGGCGCGGAAGACAGCCAAATGCGTTTTCGGGTGAAATGCCGGGTGAGTTCCTTCGCTCCGGACAAGGCTGGCATAGCGCGGACGAAAAAGTCAGTTGGAGTGCCGCAGGCAAATCCGGCTTGAGGTTTCGCCCTTCCGACGCCGGCAATTTTGACTGTTACATTCATGTGGTAGGGCCTGCGGGCGGCACCCACCTGAAACTGTCCGCGACTGATGAGATATTATGGGAGGGGTCAGTCCATGGAGAAAGACTTGTATGGGGTCACCTTGGTAACCTGGCTGCAGGCGAAGTGGTCCAGTTGCTTATTGAGTCGGACCAGCGGCTCAAGCGTCCTTCGAACGATACAAATCCGCGGAACGCAGCGACCGGTATTGGTTTGATTGCCCTGCAAATCCGCAATCGGAACAGTGACTGCACACAACACGGTAACACCCACACCACTCTCGAGGTCCTCAAGTCATTTTATCCTTCAGGACTATGTCCGGTTTGAACCGAGAACCATTCCGCACAAGGTGGTCATGACTTCAATTCTGCTCATTGACGGTCCGATTCGAACTCCCAGCTTTTTCGTTTCGCTGCAACAGCGTCAACAATTTGGCTGCCTTCAACCACGAAACCTGCCGGCAGTTCCCCGTGATAAATCTGCGTATCCACAAATCTCTGTTCCGCATAATGCTCCGGTGTCGAGTGTGTCCCCTGCTCTCCAATATACTGGGCAAGACAGACATAAGTCGATGCTCGCCAACAGTTCAGGGCATTGGTAACGATATCCTTGGCCGAGTCTTGTGATGTTTCCTTTTTGTCGTACTTCCAGTCGCGAAACAATGCCCGGATCTCATCATTCGGTCTCTGCCGATAGTCACATCCGACCACCAGCTTG
>JBDNEZ010000479.1:0-12837 GCA_041690095.1 Anderseniella sp. | reverse complement strand
GACAGTACCATTGACACCATCTACTTCACCGAAAATCTCTGGCAGTTCAAGGTGATCGAATGGTTCACCCCGTTTGGCCGCAAGTTCGGCGACATGTGCCGCAAGCTGATATGGCAGCGCGCGCACCAGGCCAGCATGGATGACAAGGCGAAGGCAATTGCCCACTACAATCAGCATATCGAAGACGTGAAGACAGCCATCCCCGCTGACCGGCTGTTGATCTTCACCGCCGACCAGGGCTGGGGCCCGTTGTGCAGGTTTCTCAATTTACCGGAACCAGCCGGCGAGTTTCCCAATGTGAATGACCGCGTGGCCGTCAAGAAGATCATCGCCGACCTGACCAAAGGCGCCTATGGCATTATCGCCGCGATCGCTGTTGCGATTGCGGTCCTTGCCTACGCAGCCGTCAGCTTGACCGGCTGATGATCTAGTGGCCACCTGCTGCAGCGGCCTGCGGCGCCCTGACAAGTTCCGGCAGTGTTTCGGCAGGTGGCGTATTGCGTGACCGGTGTGAACGTACCACACCGTCGATGATGGTCATGCCCAGGCCCGGCAGATTGCCTTGCTTGATTGAATCAAGCATATCCTTGCCCGGCGCGTGCTGGGCCCGGTCAATGATGATCATGTCGGCTGCTTTGCCCGGTTCAATAATGCCGCAATCCAGATCCCGCATGCGAGCTGTGTTACCGGTACCGAAGCACCATGCAATTTCCGCAGGCACATCGCCCAGGCTGGACAACATGGCAATCATCCGGAGAATCCCCAGCGGCTGAACCCCGGACCCGGCAGGCCCATCGGTACCCAGAATGATGCGCTCGGGCTGTTTCAGTTCGAACGCCGTGCGCATGGCCAGAAGTCCGGCACGTTCATTGCCATTGTGGACAATCTCGATGCCGCGCAGGCAGCTTTCACACAGGCAGGTGATCTGGTTGTCCGGCAGCGCCGTGTGACCGCCATTGATGTGACCGATAATATCGGCATCTGCTTCCAGCACCACATCCTTGTCGATCAAACCCGATCCGGGAATGGAAGGACCACCGGTATGAATAGTCGACTGAATGCCGTACTTGCGTGCCCAGGCAACCATCTCTTTGGCGGTCTCGCCGGTCTTGACGCTGCCAAGCCCCACTTCACCCAGCAGCTTGACACCGGCTTCGGCAAGATCCTTGAAATCCTCTTCAACCATGCCCTGTTCAAGCACCGGTGCACCGGCCAGCACCTTGACGCCTGAAGGGCGGAAATTTTCGTACCAGCGCTGCGATGCAATTGCCATGGCCTTGAGCCCGACAATGTCTTTCGGCCTGCCCGGAGCATGCACTTCACCGGCTGAAATCATGCAGGTGACGCCACCGTGCAACGTGCTGTCGATCCAGTTCAACTGCTGTTGGCGCGGTGTGTAATCGCCAATCACCGGATGCACATGGCTGTCGATCAGGCCCGGAGAAACACAGGTGCCGTGCGCATCAATCAGGGTATCGGCATGCTCCAGGTCAAGGTCTTTGGCATAACCGATTTCAGAGATTTTGCCATCCAGCGCGATGATGCAGTCACCATCCAGAATGGGTTGTTCGATCTTGCCGGACAGAATCAGCCCGATGTTCCGGATGACGAGTTTTTCAGATGCGCTCATGGGATTTGCTTCCTGGTTTATACTAGTTTTTTCAATAGACTGATCAGCTGTGCATGTTCGGCTTCGCTGAGACATGACACCGTGTGTGCCGTAACCGTCGCCGCCCTCGCAACCTGCATGAGATACAGTTTGCGTCCCTCCACCGTCAGGTCAAGATAGATGCGGCGTTGATCACGGTCATCGCGGCGCGTGGACACCAGGCCGCGCTTGCGCAAACGGTCGATCACCCCCTTGATGGTGGCTGCGTCCATCGCCGCCTGGCGACCAAGCTCGTTTTGTGACAACGCACCTGCTTCGTGCAGCCTCGCCAGGGCAGCAAACTGGGTCGGCGTGAAATCCGGAATATGCTGGGAGAAAATCGACAGGTGGCGCTGCTGCGCGCGACGCAGCAAATACCCCACCTGCTCATCCAGCTGGTATGGCGGATTGACAGGATTGTTACCGCGGGCAGAGGTGTCTGACATAAGCAGTATCCAGTGAATGCAAAGTGGGCTGAGGCAATGTTGGCAGCAAAACCGCAAGAAAGCAATTTGTTGGTGTGCATACATGTTCAACACGAAATCTCCATCATCCCACTTGACAGGAGCGGCGCACAGGTTCAACACTTCGGCTGTAGCCAGGGGAGCTCCGCGTAAGGAGCTGAGAGGCCGGTGAGATGCAAATGCATCAGCACGGCGACCCTTCGAACCTGATCCAGTTAACACTGGCGGAGGGATGCTGACGTCGAACAAGGGACCGTAACAGGTTCTGAAATCCGGCACACAAACCCCCTCTTCCGATAAACGTCAACTGGGTCTTCAACCGATCAGGGAGAGCCCAGAATGAACGCTATTACACCCACAGTTACCGAAGGTCCGTTGCCTGCCTCGCGCAAGGTCTACAAATCGGGCACATTACACCCGTTTGTCCGTGTCCCGATGCGTGAAATCTCCGTCCATCCGACGTCCGGCGAGCAACCGGTGACCGTCTACGATACCTCCGGTCCCTATACCGATCCGAACATCAAGATCGATATTTCAAAGGGCCTGAGCCGGCATCGCGAAACCTGGCTCGAAACGACCGGCCATGTAGAACGCTATGAGGGTCGCCATGTGAAGCCGGAAGACAACGGCTTTGTCACCGGCGCCAAGCTGACGCCCGAATTCCCTGTCCGCAACCAGCCGTACAAGGCGAAGGACGACCGGGCTGTCACGCAACTGGCCTATGCTCGAGCCGGCATCATCACGCCGGAAATGGAATTCATCGCCATTCGCGAAAACCTCGGCCGTGAGGCCGCCAGGGAAAAACTGGTGCGCGACGGCGAGAGTTTTGGCGCCTCGATCCCTGATTATGTGACACCTGAATTCGTCCGCGATGAAGTGGCCCGCGGTCGTGCCGTCATTCCGGCGAACATCAATCATCCCGAACTGGAACCAATGATCATCGGGCGTAATTTCCTGGTCAAGATCAACGCCAATATCGGCAACTCTGCCGTGACTTCCTCGATGGAGCAGGAAGTCGAGAAAATGGTGTGGGCAACCCGCTGGGGTGCCGACAATGTCATGGACCTGTCGACGGGTCGAAACATTCACAATATCCGCGAGTGGATTATTCGCAATTCTGCCTCACCGATCGGCACTGTGCCGATTTACCAGGCGCTGGAGAAGGTCAATGGTATTGCCGAAGACCTGACCTGGGAGGTTTATCGCGACACGCTGATCGAACAGGCCGAACAGGGCGTCGACTACTTCACCATCCATGCCGGCATCCGTTTGCACTATGTGCCTCTGACCGTAAACCGCACCACCGGCATCGTGTCGCGTGGTGGTTCGATCATGGCCAAATGGTGCCTGCACCATCACAGGGAAAGTTTCCTCTACGAGCATTTTGAAGACATCTGCGACATCATGCGGGCCTATGACGTTACCTTCTCGCTCGGCGACGGACTGCGCCCGGGGTGTATCGCCGATGCCAATGACGCGGCACAATTTGCCGAGCTGGAAACCCTGGGCGAACTGGGCCGGATCGCCTGGAAAAAAGACTGCCAGGTGATGATCGAAGGCCCCGGCCATGTGCCGATGCACAAGATCAAGGAGAACATGGACAAGCAACTCGAGGTGTGCGGCGAGGCACCGTTCTATACGCTTGGCCCGCTCACCACCGATATCGCCCCGGGTTATGACCACATTACCTCCGGCATCGGCGCGGCCATGATCGGCTGGTACGGCACGGCAATGCTGTGCTACGTGACGCCCAAGGAACACCTTGGCCTGCCGGACCGTGACGATGTAAAAACCGGTGTGATCACCTACAAGATCGCCGCTCACGCAGCCGATCTCGCCAAGGGCCACCCGGCAGCCCGGATCCGCGATGATGCCCTGTCACGCGCCCGCTTCGAGTTCCGGTGGGAAGACCAGTTCAACCTGTCGCTTGATCCTGAAACGGCGCGTGACTTCCATGACCAGACCCTGCCGAAGGAAGCCCACAAGGTGGCGCATTTCTGTTCCATGTGCGGGCTGAAATTCTGCTCCATGCGCATCTCTCACGACATTCGTGCCGAGGCGCAAAAAGAAGGCATGGAGGCGATGGCACTGAAATATCGCGAAGGTGGCGATCTTTATATGCCGATCGACGCAACCATCGAGCCTGCGGAGTAGCCGGGTCATGAACGTCACCGTGGCCGGGGCCGGCGTTGCCGGCCTCACCGTCGCTACAGAACTCGCCGAGCGCGGATGCAAGGTCGAGGTCGTCGACCGGGCTGAAGGCTTTGGTCGTGATGCCTGTTCCTGGTATGCCGGTGGCATGCTGGCACCGTGGTGCGAAGGCGACACCGCAGAAGAACCTGTCGTGCGCCTTGGCCGCGAAGCTATCGGCTGGTGGCGCGAGCGTGTACCCGGCGTCATCGAACATGGTTCCCTGGTTGTAGCTGCGACACGCGACACGGGCGAGCTTGCGCGCTTTGCCCGGCGGACGCAGACACATCGCACTATTGATGCCGCCGGGTTGGCAGACCTCGAACCTGATCTGCAAGGCCGCTTCCGGCAAGCCTTGTTTTTCGGTAAGGAGGCGCACCTCAACCCGCGCAAGGCAATCGCTGCATTGCTCGATAGACTGCATGAACTGGGTGTAACCATCACCTACGGCACGTCACTTGAAGCGCACAGAACCAGCGGGTCAGTTGTTGTGGATACGCGCGGTTTTGCAGCCCGCGATGTGCTGAAGGACCTGCGCGGCGTCAAGGGCGAAATGCTGGTTCTGAAGACCACAGGCCTGGACTTTTCTCGCCCTATCCGGCTGCTGCATCCGCGTCAACCGGTCTATCTCGTACCGCGTGGCAATGGGATTTTCATGGTGGGAGCAACCCAGATTGAGGCCGAAGACAGGGGCCGCATAACCGCTCGCGGCATGGTTGACCTGCTCAACGCAGCCTATGCGGTGCATCCCGCTTTCGCCGAAGCCGAAATCATTGAAACCGGCGCCGATGTAAGGCCGGCATTTCCCGACAACCTGCCCCGGCTGCGCTGGCATGGCCGTACGCTGCATGTGAACGGTTTGTTCCGGCACGGCTTCCTGCTGGCGCCGGCCTGCGCACGCATGGCGGCAGAGGTCATAGGCAATCCTGCCCAAAAACCGGAGTTGATGGATGAAGATAATCGTGAACGGTCAATCGCTTGACGTGACTGCCCCGCTGCTTGATGCGGCACTGGCTGAACTCGGCTTTCGCGAGGCTCGTGTGGCAACTGCGCTGAACGGCACGTTCGTGCCCGAACCGGCACGTGCCGGTACCCGTCTGGGTGACGGCGACCGGCTGGAAATTCTGGCCCCCATGCAGGGAGGTTGACACCATGCAGCTCTATGGTGTCGACATTGACTCCCGGCTTCTGCTGGGCACGGCACGATACCCCTCGCCTGCCATGCTTGGCGACGCGGTGCGCGCTTCCGGTACCGAAATTATAACCGTATCGCTGCGCCGTGAGGCAGGCTGTGATCAGCATGGCCAGGCGTTCTGGAAGCTGATCCGCGACATGGGCGTGCGTGTCCTGCCGAACACCGCAGGCTGCCACACGGTAAACGAGGCCGTCACCACCGCGCAGATGGCGCGTGAAGTGTTCGACACCAACTGGATCAAGCTGGAAGTCCTCGGTGACAATGATACCTTGTGCCCGAACGTTTTCGGCCTGGTGGAAGCCGCACGCCTGCTCAGCGAAGACGGTTTTGACGTCTTCCCTTACACGACCGAAGATCTGATCGTGGCAGAGCATCTGCTGCAAGCAGGTTGCCAGGTGCTGATGCCCTGGGGAGCACCCATCGGCACCGGCATGGGTCTCAACAATGTCTATGGCTTGCGTACCATGCGGGCACATTTTGCGGATGTTCCGCTGATCATCGACGCCGGCATCGGCCTG
Source organism: Anderseniella sp. (assembly GCA_041690095.1). Classification (GTDB taxonomy): domain Bacteria; phylum Pseudomonadota; class Alphaproteobacteria; order Rhizobiales; family Aestuariivirgaceae; genus Anderseniella. The sequence goes on along the minus strand of JBDNEZ010000479.1, from coordinate 6,822 downwards.
CCATCGCATGCCGCACACGCCATGGAGCTGGGATTCGACGCGGTATTGCTGAACACCGCAGTAGCCAAAGCCGGTGATCCTGTGGCCATGGCATGCGCCTTCGCACAGGCAATTGAGGCCGGTTCAATGGCGCGCAGCGCCGACCCGATGGAAGCGCGCGATATGGCCAGCCCGTCAACCCCGGTTCTTGGAACGGCCAGCCTGGCATGACGCACACGCTTGATCCGTTTTACCTCATTGTTGACGATGCCGGATGGCTTGAGCGGCTGCTGCCGCTCGGCGTCAAGCTGGCACAGCTTCGCTGCAAGGATATGGACGCTGCAACCGTACATGGCGAGATCAGGCGCGCCAAAGCCGTGTGTGCAAAACACGACTGCCAGCTTGTGGTGAACGACTATTGGCGCGCGGCAATTGATCTGGGCTGCGACTATGTCCATCTGGGTCAGGGCGACATGGACACCGCAGACTTCAAGGCCATCCGCCAGGCCGGTATCCGGTTGGGTCTGTCCACGCACAACCATGCAGAGCTGGAGCGGGCCTTGTCGCACGATCCTGATTATGTGGCGCTTGGGCCCGTCTATCAGACCATCCTGAAGCAGATGCCATGGGCGCCGCAAGGCCTGGACAAGTTGACCGAATGGAAACAACGTGTGGCAGACCGCCCCCTTGTAGGCATTGGTGGACTGAACCCGGATCGCCTGCCCGGGGTTTTTGCAGCCGGTGCAGACAGTGCAGCCGTCGTCACCGACATTACGCTGAACGCGAACCCTGAAGCCCGCACACTGGAGTGGCTGGCAGCAACGCGCGAGCATGCAGGATGAACCGTTATGCCCGCCAGATGGCCCTGCCGGAAATCGGCGCTGATGGGCAGGCCCTGCTTGCCGGCGCCAGAATTGTGGTCGTGGGTGCAGGCGGCCTTGGTTGCCCGGTCTTGAGTTATCTGACCGGTGCCGGTATCGGCTGCATCAAAGTCGTCGATGCGGACGTGGTCGAAGAGAGTAACCTGCATCGCCAGCCACTTTACTCCATGGCAGACATTGGCCACCCCAAAGCCGAAGCAGCCCGGCTTGCGCTGGCCGGATATAATCCCGAAATCGAAGTCCTGGCTGAGGTGCAGCGCCTGCATCCCGCCAACGCGGCATCTGTCTGCAGAGACGCTGATATAGTGATTGATGCCGCCGACAGTTTCGCGGTCACTTACACCCTGTCGGATCATTGCCGGACATCCGGTCAGGCCTTCATGTCTGCATCGGTACTGGGTTTTGCCGGCTATGCAGGCGGTTTTTGCGGAGGCCGGGCCCCCAGCGTCAGAGCCGTGTTTCCGGACCTGCCTGTGTCTGCTGCAAATTGTGCGAACGCCGGCGTGAGTGGTCCTGCCGTGGGCATTCTGGGCTCGCTGCTGGCCCAGATGGTGCTGACCTGTCTGCTCGGTCTGGAACCGTCGCCGCTGGGGCGCATGGTGAGCCTCGATCTGCGCCGGTTCACCACGTCCTGGTTCTCCTTTGCCGGAGCACTGGAACCTGAGCATGGTTTTCGCTTTGCCTCGATTGAAGACATTACCGAAGCCGACTTTGTCATTGATCTTCGAGGTGTTGACGAAGCATCAGGTTTGGTATCCACCGGAGCCCATCGTTCAACGGTGGACGGCGTTGACGCGCTTGCCGGTTATGCTCGCAACCATCGAACAATACTGTGTTGCCGGTCCGGGTTGCGGGCCTGGAATGCCGGGCTTCGCCTGCAGCAGGCAGGCTGCACCGACATCTGCCTGATTGCACTGGGGTAGGCCGTATGAAACCGGTTGTCATTGTCATTGGCGGCACCGATTCAAGCGGCGGCGCCGGCGTTTCGCGCGACATCGCCACACTCACCGAACTGGGCTGTGAAGCACGCCCGGTAATTACCGCAGTGACGGCCCAGACCAATGCCGCAGTGCACGCTGTCACAGCCATTCCACCGGATCAGGTGGCCGCACAATTGTCCGCAGCACTGGCAACCGGGCAGGTATGCGCCGTCAAGACGGGCATGCTGCAATCTGCACGAACAATAATTGCAGTCACCAGTATCTTGCGGGACTTCGGCCCGCTCCTGCTGGTCATCGATCCGGTGCTGGTATCTTCTTCAGGCACACAATTGTTGGACCTCGATGGTATTACAGCCATCAAGTCGCATCTGTTGCCGTTGTGCACACTGGTGACACCCAACATGCCGGAAGCCATCATGCTCACAGACAGTCTGGCGGTTGAAATGCAGGCGAAAAGCCTGCTGGACTGCGGCGCTCGGGCCGTCTTGATCAAGGGCGGTCATGGCGACGGCGACAGGTCGATCGACCGGCTGTTTCAGAAAGACCAGCCTGACAGAGAGTTCTCGAATCCTCGACTGAACGCAACTTTGCGCGGCACCGGCTGCATGCTGGCAAGCGCTATCACGGCTTATCTCAGCCGCGACAAAGACACAGTTGAAGCGTGTTCAATGGCCAAGGGTTTCATTTCTGACAAATTGCATAGGGCCAAAGCTTGGTCTCAAGGCGTTGCTCGCCTGTCCGACAATACCGGATGGCCCGAAAAATGAAACGGAAATGGTGACCTTTTCATGCAGGGGAAATGACGGCGGACTGGAGAAACGGATTTTGGCCAGTTGATTGCGGTCACGCGGTTTGAAAGTGTTTTGAAATTCCAACGGCAGCGCGCCGGTCAGCGGCAGGATTTCCGCGATGGTTCCGGTTGCCTCATCCCTGCCGTCCGAAACGCTGACTTCCTGCCCGACATCGACTGAAAACAGATACCTTCGCGGCAGGTAGGCCAGAATGTAGGCTTCACCGGAGTAAATCGACATGATGGGTTGCCCCACCCCAAATACATCACCGATCGAAGGGACAGATGCCCCGACGACACCACTGGTTGAGGCGCGGACAACCCCGCCAGAGTAGTGTTCTTTCAGATCGGAAATTGCTGCGTTGGCGTCACTCTGGGCCGCCGTCAAGCTCGCCAGTTCCTGTTCAAAAACCCGCTTTTGCGTGGCCAGGCGTACATGATCGAGCCGGGCGTCGTAGCTCGCCCTCAAGGCGTTGTCATAACCGGTTGCAGTTGCCAGTCCCGACAGCCTCAATTTGTCAAACCTGACGACGGTCTTTCCAGTTTCCTGTTCCATTTTAGTGGCAAGCGGCAACAGTTGACTGATGGTCTCGGCCTTGACCTTGAATTCCGCTGCTTTCGCTGCCAGTTGCGCGCGCCTGGTAGAAAGATCAGCAAGTCGTTCCAGCATTTCCGTGGATTGCAGCTGGAACAGTATGTCGCCTTTCTGCACAAGCTGTGCTTCCCTGGCATGAACTTCTCCTACACGTGCCACATAAACCGCCGCCACGACCGATTTGTCCCGCACCACAAGACCATCTGCCCTGAACAGCACAAAATCGCCGACCAGATAGTTGGCAATCGCCAGGCCAAAGCCCATCAGCAAAACCAGATAGATCATTCGCCCGGTGGCGTTGGTGACACGTCTCTTTTCGTTGATTAATACGTCCGGGCGCGGCCGTTTTCGAAGCGACTTGACCATCACCATCTCCTCATCAAAACAACCTTCTTCGGAACGTACGGATCGTTCGAAGACGCATCAAACAGCCATTCCTGCATATATGCCGCCAAACGCACCGTTCGCATGAACATGCCGTAGAACAGGCTGTAACCGGGAACATAAGGCAGCAGAGCCAGGTTTCTCGACAACGGGCTTGCAATTGCTGCCATGCAGAATGTCAGGCAGTCGAGCACGATAAGAGCAACATATGCCGCGACCAGTATCACCATCGCCAGGTCACCATAGGTTACAAACAACCAAATCAGGTAAAACGGCATCGCAAGCGCGGCAACTATATTGAAAAATGCGAACTCAACTTCGTGCAGGAACTCATGAAAAATGAATTGCCGCGAGAACGGATTCATATAGGCGCCATGTTTGCGATAGCGCAATCTGAGTGCATCTCGTTCCCACCGAAATCGTTGGCGGACCAGCGCCGACACGGTCGCGGGTGGTTGTGTGTAGGCAATGGCATCTTCAGCAAAGCCAATTTTCCAACCGGATTTGCGCAAACGCAGTGTGCAGTCCAGATCCTCGCCACCGCCAACATCAAGACCGCCGACGCCTGACAGCGCGGTTTGCCGGAATGCCCCGAAAGCCCCGGAGACACAAACGACGTGATCGGTCATGGCCGCTGCCCTTTTTCCAAGGGCAATGCTGATCAGGTACTCGATCGCCTGAAAAGCGGTCACCAGTGTCGCCATTGGCTTGTCAACCTGGATATTTCCGGAAACCGCCCCGATTTCCGGATCGGCGAACGGGCGAATGACGTTCCTGATCGCGTGCCGGTCAAAGGAACAATCCAGATCTATATTAACCAGAATATCACCGGTCGCGTGACGGCATGCGAGATTTGTCGCGGCAGACTTTCCAGCACGAAGGTCTGTGTGATGGGCTTCGTCTATCCAGCCTCGGCGAAGCAGGTTCTGCATTCTGGCTGGCATGTCATCGGTCGAGCCGTCACTTACCAGTATGATTTCATCAGGCAGGCGGCTTTGCTGGCGCAAACCCAGAACACAGGCTTCCACCGCATCTGCTTCATTGTGGCCGGCAATGACCATCGAAACCCGGTGTTGCACCGGTTCGCGCGTGACGTACGATCGGTTTTGCATCCCCGATATGACAGCCGCAATAAACAGCAGGAAGTAACGCGGCACCTCGAAGATCACCACAGGCCAGAACAGCAACAGAAAACTTGTCGTGCTTTGCGAGGAAAGGTAAATCAGTCCTTCCGAGAACAGGGTCCACATTATGCGAAGTCCCGCGGGCCGAACACATTTATGCTTACGCCAAGATCATACTGCAGGGTATCGGCTGCACTGGCTTGCAGATCGTTCAGACTGGTACGGGCCTCATTCTGCCCGGTTTGCGTCAGCAATGCAAAATCGTAGGCCTGGCCCATTTTGACAACATCTTCCTTGCCCAGTTGATTGCGCAGGTTGTCGAGAAACAATCTGCGCGCCAGAGCAAACTGCCGGTAACCGATTTCACGCACCAGATCCTTCTCATTGCGGTATATAATCTCTGCAACTGCAAACGGAATTTCGTGCTCGTTAAAGCGCTTGGCTTCCCGGTTGAGCGCAACCACGAATTCCAGTGGCAGTTCCGAAAATCGTATGGATTGTTGTGCGGGGCCAAGCAGGCCGCGTCCAATCTCCACCAAAGCGCGTCCCTGGTCGGTCAGAAAATAGGAATGGATATCGCTGGTCGAAATTGATTCGCCATCACTGTGGGTGGCGCAATCAAGACATACAAACCCGACAGCGGGATCCGTTGTGGCACTGGAGCACTTGCCGCAGACCATGAAGGTGCCGGGCTTGTCATAATCCACACTGAAATGAGCCAGTTCCTTCCGGCACTTGGGGCAAATCAGATCGTCACCTTCCCGGAAATCCGACTCAGGCCCCTGATAGGCACATTTGAAGTGATGCAGATAGGAGTCCTCTGTCAAATCCGGTGATCTGCACTTGGAGCATTCCTCGCGTACATTGAAGCGCGAGCCTCCGCAGTGGCCACACACATGAACCCGGTCAAATATATCCTGTTCCAGCAATCCCCGGTCACAAAGCGATCCGGCTTCACCTGCAATCGTCTTGTTGCCGAGCAGCGTGTTGTATGACACCAGTGATTTCTCGTTCGGGTCGTGGAATGCCTGCAGACCGGCTTCGGTAACGAACATACGCCCCAGCAGCTTTTCTCCCATGTCACGAGTGAACGAAATGTCGCGGTGGATCTGATCGCGCCGTTGGTGAAAGCTCTGGATCAATTGCTGCACAGCTGCCGTTTCCCCGAATTTCAGTTTCGAAACATCAAGGTCGGCCCGCTGAGCAATGCTTCCGGTCAGGTCAATGACCGGCAACAGGTGCAGCGCCCGGTGCAGCCATAGAGATGAAAGTTTTTCAGCACTTGTCTGCGTCTCAATCAGCACGGCGTCGATTATGAGTTCACCACTGGCTGCGCGCTTCGCCTGGTCGGCTATCACCCGGGCGTTAAAGTCCGCCGGCCATCGCAAGAACGTATAATCCAGTCGCTCGACCGGAGACTTCGCGCCGCGCAAGTCCGGCGAAACGATCCGTTGATCTGGACGGTTCGCGTCGGCGCCAGCTTCGGGCTGATCCATTTCCTCCGGATCACTCTCAACCACGCTTAGAATTTCGTTGATGTCAAACGGTTTGGAGATAATCCGTTCAAACGCCTTTGAGGCATTTTCCTGAGCTTGCAGGCTTTCTGAATCAGCCGTTATGGCAATGATGCGCAGGTCACTCTTGCTGCCTTTTGTCGCGCGCAGTTTAAGGGCGACCTCAAGGCCGCTGAGCTTGGGAAGCCGGTAATCCAGAAGCGCAATATCATAAGGCTGACTGCTGAGAGCGGCAAAAGCAGCTTCGCCATCCTTGGCGATGTCAACATGATGACCACGTTGCGTCAGCACCAACTCGAGCAAATCCTGGGTTACGGGGCTGTCTTCCGCGACGAGCACCCGCTTGCCCAGGCTTGCCACCTCAGGTGTCTCTATGTTTTTTGCTAAACTCAATAGTTCGCTTCCATAATGACTGGTTCAGGATGATTTTTTGGTTGAATCAACAAAAAGTCATAAACCTGATCGTTTCCAAAATGTCAGAACAACTTTATGGATTCAATTGAACCCATGTTGCTCTAGGGTCAGGACCCATTAACCGCGAGAAAACTATTGGCGCTGATGGATTGCTCCGCTGCGTAGGTTCATCATTGCCCCCCGTCAAAACCCGGTATTCG
>JBDNEZ010000478.1:0-3528 GCA_041690095.1 Anderseniella sp. | reverse complement strand
CCTGCTCAATCTTCTGACTACCGACCTGAGGACGGTTATCGCGGACCAGGTGATCGTGGATATGGGGACCATCCCGGACAATGACCTGTTCGATAGCGTGCGCGCCCATTCTGCCAATGACGGCATGACCGACCCGGACAGGCTGGTTGCAAACCAGAGACAGCCCCTGAAAGGCAGCGGATTTGAGTTGCATCGCGTCGGAGACGCACAGGCAAGCCGCAACATTCATGCTGCCATCTACGATGCCTACAGGCTGTGCCACATTGCGTGAGTGCTATTCATCGAACTGACCGCATTGGTTCATGACCTTTGACGATGCTCGTAAAAACAGGAAGCTTGGCGTAGATACTACAATCCTGTGACTCTCCTGCTTTAAACATCAAAAACTGGAACTTCTGGTTGGCATAAGAAGCGGGTCCAACTTTCTGGTGGTCGAACGTGCCAACAGAGACGCCGCGCTTATTTGCGGCCATTCAGCCTCTATAGTCGAGTCTCACCGACAGAAGGTTCTGCCATCAACCCGCTAACCCGCCGGAATGTCGGGGTATTCTCAACAGGCCTGCAATTATACGAAGAAAGACGGATAAGGTTGGTGGGCCCGGCAGGACTCGAACCTGCAACCAGACGGTTATGAGCCGTCGGCTCTAACCAATTGAGCTACAGGCCCACCATATGTATCAGCTTTCAAACCGGCAAATCTTGCCACACAATCCGAAAACATGATCGCTCTATTGGCGAACGCTGCATGTATTATTGAAAACGGCGCAAACCGCAACAGGCAAACCGCATATTCCAGCGCCAGCGCCATGCGCAATTCATATTTCGGCAGACGCCACGCCGAAATCCATTGCCCTGTCACAGCATTCCTGCACCTGAAAACCGGTGTTCAGTCTTTCGCGCCCTGCCCTAATCGGTGATGGATTTTCGCACCCGGCGCACCCCAATGGCGACTACCACAATCACAACCGGAATGGACAGCGCGGTAACGAGGTCCGGGCTAACCGGCAGCGCTCCCATCGCCTTGGCGCCCTTGGCGCCATAGCCCACCAGCCCGACGATATAATAGGTGATGGCCGCGATCGACAGGCCTTCAACGGTTTCCTGCAATCGCAATTGCAGTTTGGCCCTGTTGTCCATGCTCGTCAGCAGCAACTGGTTCTGGCGTTCACGGCTGATATCAACGCGCGTGGACAATAGTTGCGTCGCCCGCGCCACCCGTTCAGATGTGATCGACAGGCGCCGCGATACAGCCTCGCAGGTGCGCATGGCCGGAGACAGCCGGCGTTCGGTAAATTCGGCAAATTGCTGCAGGCCTTCAATGCGGGTTTCGCGCAGTTCGGAAATCCGCAAGGCTACAAGATCCGCATAGGCGCGCGCTGCCGAAAACCGGAACTGGCTGCCGGTGTGCTCGCGCACCACATCAGCATGCAACAACGTCAGTCGGTCCAGCAATTGCGGCTCATCCGCCTCGTCAGCGCCGCGCATGGTCAACGTGATTTCGCTTAGCTCGACCTCAAATGCACTCAGCACAGGCATCAGTTTGCGCGCAACCGGCAAAGCCAGCAGCGCCAACACGCGGTAGGTATCGATTTCAAGCAACCGCTGCACAGTTCGTCCGCGCTGGCGCGGGGTCATGCCATTGTCAAAAATCAGCATCCGGCCAAAACCGTCTGCGTGAATGCGGAAATCGGTAAATGCCCGGCCCAGACCACCTGCGATTTCAGCCCCGACCATCGGGTTGCCGGCAAAGTGTTCCTTTGACAACTTGTCTTCATCCGGCTTTGCCTTCGGCAAAGGCAGCATCTCGACATGGTTGGCGACCAGGACCTCCCCGGCCAGCGACTGCAACCAGTTTTGCGGCACAGCTTCAAGCGCTGTAATGGCGAACAGTTTGGCGCTGCCTCTTGCCGGTACAAAAAACCAGTAGCGGGTAAATTCCGTGTGGCGTTCCCATTTCAACCTGAACGGACCCAGATCGGCGCTGAAATGGTTTGTCCCCCGTGCCGGTGGGTCCACCCCGAAGCGATCACACAAATCCGCCAGCGGCGCCATGTCCAGTTCGCCGAACAATACCAGATAGGTCAGCCGAACCCGTGCCGGCAATGCCTCCGGCGGGCGCGCATGAACTTCATTGTTCAGCGGCATCCGGGCCGGATGATCAGCCGGCAAGGCATGTCCGTCCTTGCCAATCATCAAAGCGTTCCCCTTATGGTGAGTACCCGGTACATGGCGCAACGATAGCAATACACCCAAGTCACGTCAGCAGTCTAACTGACGCATGATGTATTGCAAAAAAGGCAGTCATTATTGACCTACCAAGCCTGGCGGTCAGGCCGACTGATCCGGGTCCGGCATTTTGGCCAACTCTGCGAACTGATGCGCATTTGGGCAGAAATCGCTGGCCGCAAGGTCGCGGCGCTTGCCGTCGAGCCATTTCGTGCACACGCGGCGCTGACCACAGTGCGTGCAGGTGCGCGCCATATCAACTTCACGCCAGTGCTCGCGGTTCAATACGTCCGGCGCAAGGCCATGCGCCCCGGCCATCGCTTCCATGCGCGCGCGCGTGTCAGACGGACCAGACGCCACCGATTGCAGGTCGCTCGGCGAAACCCCGACATCAGCCTGCTGGGAAGGATTGAGCGCAAACAGGAACTGGCTATTCCTGCGCTGGTTCAACGCCCGGTGAACCTGTTTGATAATCGATGTCATTGAGTCCACCTTTCCAGAAAACCATTGGCCCTGCAAACACACTCTCACGGGGCACGAAACCGAACATTGATCCTGATCAATTGGGCTGAACCCGGGCTATGCCACCATTGATAACTTGACCAGACCTGCAGGAGGCGAGTGATGAAGGTTTTGATTGCCTACGCGACGACGGAAGGGCAAACCCGCAAAATTGCCCAGACCATTGCCGATCAGATCGCTGATCTGGGACACCAACCGCAATTGCTGGATACAGCGCGCAAGCGCCGCGATGTTCATATTGATGACTTCGACGCTTTTGTTGTCGCGGCCTCCGTTCATCAAGACAGGCACCAGGACGAAATTGAAGTGTTCGTGGCGTCCTGCCTGGACGTGCTTGCCATAAAACCGGGCATGTTCGTTTCTGTCAGCCTGGCAACCGCGTTCGAGGACAAAGCCGCAGACGCAGCCGGATATATCGCTGATTTTCAGTCTCGTACCGGCTGGTCACCCGGTCAAAGCCTCGCCGTTGCCGGTGCGCTGAAGAGCGATGAATATGACTATTTTCAACAACAGATTCTGCAGCACATCGTCCTGGAGAACCAGGACAGCTTCCGGCTCGACGAACCACGCGAGTTCACTGACTGGGCCGGTCTTGCCGATGCCGTGAAGAAATTCCTGTAGCGAACCTGGAACTGTGTACGCAGCTTCCGCGTGAGGATCATGCTAGAGCATGTTTCACTTAGATGGAAGCGTTTGATGGTATCAAATCAGCTCACTCGGCTAGGCGCAAAGCGAAGCGCGATGTGGTGCATCGGGCAAGCTTTGCAACAACGCCGATGG
>JBDNEZ010000477.1:0-4557 GCA_041690095.1 Anderseniella sp. | reverse complement strand
CTGGAACTAGACCCGACGGGTCTCGGGCCGGTCAGGCCCGCCCTAGCGGAGCGCAGCCGTAGGCTGCTGGCGTGAGCGAAATAATCTTTAAGCAGGCTGCTGGCTTGAGCTATTTAGTGACTTTCTTCTTGGCCGCATCAAATTCGGCGCGGCGGCGGGCCAGTTCCTCTGCAGAAAGTTTGGCCGGGTTGGAGTAGTCGTCTTTCCAGCTGTCTTTGCCGGCTTGCCACTCCAGCGGTGAAACAAGCGTAGTGCGCGGGCGTGCTATGGTCTCCAGCGCGCTCAGCGCCAGTCCGAGGGTGAAATGCTGGCTTTGCTCATCAAACGGTCTGCCGGCAGCATTGCCGAGCGGGAAATCCGAAAACACAAAACGCGGCACGCCGCAATGTTCGACAATGTCTTTCGCACAACCCATGATGACGGTGGCGATACCGGCAGCTTCCAGATGTCGCGCGGCCAGTGACAGGGACTGATGGCAGACCGGGCAATTGGCAACCAGAACGGCGGCCTGGGTTGCTTCATCGGCCAGTGCCTCAAGCAGGGCAGGAGCGTCTTTTTCGGTGTTGGTGCGCTGTGATCTTTTGGTGGGAAACCCGTACACCTTGGTAGTGAGGGATCCTATGCGTCCGGTGCGTTCAGCCTGTTTCAGCGCTTCGAGAGGAAACCAGGTGCGCGGGTCCTGAGCCATTGTATGGGTGCGATCATATGCGATGTGGGAAATGCGTACATCGGGTGCCGGACTGGTCGGGTGAGACCATATGTCGTGATATTTTGCCGCCCCGTTATAGGCCGCGCCTGGACCCTGATCACCTTTGCCGGGCTGGAACAACGCAGCAGTTGTGACCAGAGCGACACGAGAGTTTTCGATGGGCCGGCCAAGACCGGAAAACGGTACCTCTTCATGATGCGCCCATTCATAAGGATTGTCGTAGCCCAGCGCCAGATACCAGTCGTGCGTGCGCTGCATATAGGCGAGAGGTTCATTCATTCCGGTCGGTCTTGCCATCGGTTGGGTTCAGGCGCTTGTTCTTGATATCTTCTGCAAACACGCGGGCCCGGCGTTGTGCATCGTCGCGTTGCGTCGCCGACAGATTGGACATCATCACATCAAGGTCGGCATCGGATTTGCCGGCCTGCCTGGCCAGGGCATAGAACTTGGCGGCCTCAACGCGGTCTTTGTTGATGCCGCGGCCGGCTGCCAGAATTCGGGCGATGAACAATTGCCCGTCAGCATGCCCGGCATTGGCTGCAACCAGCAGCCATTGCGCGCCGATCTTGTAATCCTTGCGGATACCGGCATCACCGCCATAGACCATCAGACCATAATCCAGTGCCGCTTCGGGCAAGCCCTGCACTGCTGCCTTCTGAAACCAGACGCTGGCCGTTTCCAGATTCTTGTCGACACCGTGACCGTTCACGTATAGCAGGCCGAGATTGTATTGCGCCTGTGCCAGGCCAGCATCGGCGGCCTTGCGAATGAATTTGGCGGCTTTCACGGGATCGGCTGCAACACCATTGCCCTGATAGTACAAAAGACCCAGTTCATTGCTGGCCTGCATATGACCGTCAGCGTCTGCTCTGGACAGCCATTCGCGTGCCTTGGCCGGGTTTGCAGGCCCGGTTTCACCGGTCAGGTACAACATGCCAAGCCGGAACTTGGCGCCAGTGTGGTTTTGCGCTGCAGCCGTTTCATACCATTGCAGTGCGTTGGTCATGTCGATTTCTCGGCCACGGCCAAGTTCGTACATTTCGCCCAGCATGATCTGCGCGTTGACATCACCTTTGGTCGCCAGTGGAACGGCAATCTCATAGGCAGCAGTGTAGTTCTCATCAGAATAAAGCGCAGCAGCCTCCTTGAAGGTGGGCGCAAGTCCGGTTGTCTGGGCATGGGCAGCAGCGCCCGACAAAGCCAGAGATGCTGCCAGCAAGCCGGTTCGTAAAAGCTTCATGCAGCGTTCCTTTCCCCCGCCTTGGTGAGAGAGTTCGCCAGTCTTGCTGCCTCACCCGCCGAATTCCACATTTCTGCCGGTGGCATGATGAAATCCGCGCCTGATGCAACGGCTTCAAGACATGCGGCCTCGTCAGTTGCACCCAGTGCGACGCAGGGGACTTCAAACAGCGGCACCCACCAGGTCAGGAGATCCACGCCGTCGGGTGAGGATATATCGAACGCAATATAGTCGATGTCGGTCTCACCGGCCTGCATGGCCGCGTGTCGTGACCCGGATGCAACAAAACCAATGCTGGCATTGCGTCCCAGTGCCTTGTGTGCAGCCACGGCGTCTTCAATGGCTGTGGTGATGTGAACTCCGTCGGCCTTTTCGTAAGCTGCAAAACGGCTGTCGTCCACAATCAGGACGGCGATGTCTTTTTCCTGGGCGATCGGCATGAGCTTGTCCGTTAGCGGCTTGTCAGCTGGCAAAATCAGGCAGGCAACGTCGCCTGCCTCTGCTGCTGCTGTGAGACTGGCGGCGACGGCATCTGCTTCCATGCCTGATGGTGGCATCAGGAAGAGGCGGCAATTGGGCAATACTTCGGCAGGCTTTTTGCTCATGGGGCGACTCAATTCAGTGAAAGTGGATGTGATAGACAGCATTGATACCGGGAATATCCGGGTAAAGAAATGGTCCCGACCCTAGAGCCTGACCGGCCAGGTGTCACTGAGGCGGTAGCCATCGGGCCACGGGTCGTCGGGATCCAGCATAACCTGATGTGTGCCGGTGACCCAGGCGCGGCCGGTGATGCTGGCCACGATGGCGGGATGACCAGCGACAGTGGTCACATCCTCCAGTCGGCAATCGAAACGTGACCCGATAATGGAATGGCCAATAAAGCGATCGCCAACATTCAATTGACCTTTTGCATGCAGCACCGCCATGCGGGCAGAACATCCCGTGCCGGTAGGACGGCGGTCCACTTTGCCCGGATCGACGACAACTGCATTGCGGCCGGACAGTACGCCGGCATCATCTTCCAGCGGCATGGCGAACTGGCAGAACGAGATATGCGACCAGTCGGGATTTTCAGGATGGATGAAGCCGAGCTGTTCATTGGCGGCTTTGGTGATTTTTGTGCCAAGCATTGCAATATCGCCTGCTTCATCAGGCTGTATGGAAAAGCCACATGCCGGGGCATCGACAATCACGAAACTGTTGCCGCCATAGGCCGTGTCGACACTCAAGGTGCCATGGCCTGCCAGCTCAAGTTTGGCATCCAGCCTGACGGCGAAAGACGGTACGTTGTGCACGGTGATGGACTTGGCCTTGCCGGCCTCGCAGTGAGCCGTGATGGCGACGAGGCCGCCGGGGGCTTCGAGATTGAAACGGGTTAGCGGCTCGACCATCTCGATCAGACCGGTGTCCAGCAATACAGTTGCTACGCAGATGGCGTTAGAGCCGGACATGGGTGGGGTATGTTCCGGCTCCATCATGATAAAGCCGAATTGTGCGTCAGGGTGCTTTGCCGGCACCAGCAGGTTGATGTGCCGGAAAATTCCGCCGCGTGGTTCGTTCAGCACAAGGTTTCGAAGCTTCTGGTCTTCGGCGATGAAGGTCCGCTGGTCCCACAATGTATCACCGGGAGGTGGTGCAACACCGCCGATAATTACATCTCCCACCTCGCCCTCTGCATGGGCGGACACTATGTGGATGATGCGGGATGTACGCATGGGCCTGCTTCAATGGCTACAAGTTTACTTGCCCTTCTCGGCTGCCTTGGTCCACTTGCCTTTTGATGCAAGGCCGTTCATGGCGGCGCGGTGGGCAAAGGCTGCCTGTGCTGCCTTGACGTTGCCGGGTTCTCCGCCCCAGGCCTTGAGCGCTGCGGCCTGCAGGGCGCGACCATATGAAAAAGTCAGGTTCCACGGCACATCATGACGCGAATTCATCAGCGACAGGTGTTCGGTGGCTGCAATGTCGGACTGGCCTCCAGACAGGAAGGCAATGCCGGGAACAGCGGTTGGCACACAGGCTTTCAGGCACTTGACCGTCATGTCGGCAACCTGGATGGCACTGGCCTGCCTGTCGGCATTGATGCCGGGCACGATCATGTTCGGCTTCAGCACGATGCCCTCAAGATTGACGCGAGCTTCGTAAAGTTCGGCGAACACCACTTTCAGGGTCTGCTCGGTGACTTCATAGCAACGCTCCATTGAGTGCGCGGCAACCGGACCGTCCATCAGGACTTCCGGTTCGACAATCGGTACGATGCCGGTTTCCTGACAAAGCGCCGCGTAGCGGGCAAGCGCATGGGCATTGGCGCGGATGCAGCCATAGGTGGGTGTGGATGGCGCAATATCGATAACGGCCCGCCACTTGGCAAAGCGTGCGCCGAGCTTGTGATACTCCTTCAGGCGGGCCCGCAGGCCATCGAGACCCTCGGTAATCTTTTCACCCTTGAATCCGGCCATGGTTTGCGCACCGGCATCAACCTTGATTCCCGGAATCGAGTCGGTGCTTTGCATCAATTCAACCAGCGTCTGTTTGCCGTTGGCTGTTGACTGGCGAATGGTTTCATCAAACAGGATGACGCCGGAGATGTTTTTGCGCATGGCCGATT
>JBDNEZ010000476.1:0-11391 GCA_041690095.1 Anderseniella sp. | reverse complement strand
GTTTGCTGGCTAGGCATGCTTCTCGCGGTGGTCTGGTTGACCACAAGGGGAGCATAACGACGTCCAGCAGGCGTGAGAAATCGGCCTTCGGTGGGCCAAATCCGTCCATCTGGTGGGTTCCGGTACTTGCCCGATGCATCGCATCGCGCTGCGCACCGCGCCTGCCAGAGTGTACGGATTTGACTCCATCAAGCGGGTCAATATTCGGGGCCATTGGTATTATGTCTTCATTATCGCGCAACCATACAAAAAGCAGTCACGGTTGACATTTTGCTATCAGCCACTGGCCGCGCCGAAACGCTCGTCAAACGAATAGCCCATACCGCGCACCGTGCGGATGGGATTTACTTCGCGTGCCCGGCTGATCGACTTGCGCAACCGGCCGACATGCACATCCACCGTGCGCTCATCCACATAGACATCCCTGCCCCACACTGAATCAAGCAGTTGCGAGCGGGTGAAAACGCGCCCTGGTGCCTGCATCATGTGCTCAAGCAGTTTGAATTCGGTCGGCGACAGGTCAATATCGCGCCCGGAGCGGCGAACCCGGCGCGTGCGGCGATCCAGCGAAAGGTCTCCGGCCTGCAATGTGCCGGCAACCGCATCAGGGCTCGACCGGCGCAACAGGGATTTCACCCGGGCCAGAAGCTCGGGCACCGAGAACGGTTTGACCACATAGTCGTCGGCACCGGTTGCCAGACCGCGCACACGTTCGGTTTCTTCACCGCGCGCCGTCAGCATGATGATGGGTACCTCACTGGTTTCTGGCCGTGCCCTGAGAGACCGGCAAATCTCAATGCCCGAGAGATTGGGCAACATCCAGTCCAGTATGATCAGGTCCGGCATATCATTGATCACGTCACGCACAACGTCTTCCGACCCATCGAGTGTGCGAACTGCATAACCTTCAGCTTCAAAATTGTAGACCAGCAATTCCTGGATCGGTTCTTCGTCTTCGACAATCAATATACTTGCGGGCATTCGCAGACTCCGTGCGGTCAAACAAAATATTATTTTCTGGCGCGTGATTCAACCGGCGTCAGCGAGGTATTGTCTTCCTTCGGGCGCGGTCCATCCAGCGTGGTGCCGGTCACGAGATAGTGGATGTTCTCGGCAATGTTGGTCGTGTGGTCTCCAATGCGTTCGATGTTCTTGGCACCGAACAGCAGATGAGTGCACATGCCAATGGTGCGCGCGTCCTCCATCATGTAGGTCAACAGTTCGCGGAACACCGAATTGTAGAGCGCGTCTATGCGGCTGTCCTTGTGCCAGACGTCATTGGCCTTCTGGGTATCCAGGCTGGCATAGGCATCCAGCACATCAGCCAATTGCTCCATGGCAAGTTCCGCCATTCGTTTCAGCCCCACATTGACCGAGCGTGGCAATGGTTCGTTCACGGCCAGCGTTCGCTTGGCGATGTTCTTGGACAGGTCGCCGATCCGCTCCAGATCGGACGCAATGCGGATCGCGACCATGATGGACCGCAGATCTTCCGCCATGGGCTGACGCATGGCGATCAGCTTGATGGCATTTTCCTCAACTTCCTTTTCCAGGGCATCAATTTTTTCGTCGGCAGCAATGACATGCTCCGCCTTGACGCGATCTGACGTGGACAGCGCATCGATGGACTTGCCAAACTGATCTTCCGCCAGGCCGCCCATCTGAGCGATCAGGTTGCGCAGCTTTCCGAGATCCTCATCGAATGCGGAAACAATATGTGTAGTCATTCGGGGTCAACCTTTCCTGTATGGACAATGCTTTTGGCAGCAGATCAGCCGAAGCGGCCCATGATGTAATCTTGTGTGCGACGTTCCTGCGGGTTGGTAAAAATGGCTTCGGTATCACCCACTTCCACCAGGCTACCCAGGTGGAAGAAAGCGGTGAGTTGCGATACACGTGCCGCCTGCTGCATGGAGTGTGTTACAATGACAATGCAATAGTTCTGACGCAGTTCATCGATGAGTTCCTCGATGCGGGCAGTGGCAATCGGGTCCAGTGCCGAGCAGGGTTCATCCATCAGGATAACCTCGGGATTAACAGCAATGGCGCGTGCAATACACAACCGTTGCTGCTGTCCTCCGGACAGACCGGTACCGGGCGCGTCGAGACGATCCTTCACTTCCTCAAACAGGCCTGCCCGCTTGAGGGACCTGACGACGATCTCTTCAATGTCCGTCCTGGAGTGAGCCAGACCGTGAATACGCGGACCGTAGGCAACATTTTCAAAAATGGATTTCGGAAACGGGTTGGGCTTTTGAAACACCATGCCAACACGGGCGCGCAACTGCACTACATCAAGGTCCGGGTCATAGATATCGTTGCCGTCAATGGTTATCTTGCCGCCGACCCGGCAGATCGCGATGGTGTCGTTCATGCGGTTCATGCAGCGCAGAAACGTGGATTTACCACAGCCTGACGGACCGATGAACGCCGATACGGCGCGATCGGGAATTTCGATATCGAGTGGAAAGATGGCCTGCTTGTCACCGTAGTGGACGGTCACGCCTTCGGCCACGATCTTGGGCTTGCGCTGCTTCATGATCAGCGGCTGCGCCGGTGTGGTTACCGTTGTATGGGTCTTGTCGGCTTGCATTACGGCGGCGTCCATTTTGTTGCTCCAATAAATTCAAACCAGACTCTTCAAACTACCAGCGACGCTCAAACTGCCTGCGCAGCACGACCGCGAGCGCATTCATCAGGAACAGGAAGCCGAGCAAAACCAGGATCGCTCCGGCGGTTTTCGCCTGGAAGGCGGCCTCGGGCAGATCGGACCACAGATAAATCTGCACCGGCAGCACCGTCGCGGCATCGCTGAAACCCGTCGGCACATCGACGATAAAGGCGACCATGCCGATCATCAGCAAAGGTGCGGTTTCGCCAAGCGCCTGGGCCATTCCGATGATCGTACCGGTCATGATGCCAGGCATGGCCAGCGGCAGTACATGATGAAACACCGCCTGCTGACGGGATGCGCCAACACCAAGAGCAGCTTCACGTATGGAGGGCGGCACTGCCCGCAAGGCAGCACGCGATGCAATGATGATGGTTGGCAATGTCATCAACGCCAGCACCATCCCGCCAACCATTGCAGATGATCTCGGCAGACCGAAGAAGTTCAGGAAAACAGCAAGCCCCAGTAACCCGAAGACGATCGACGGTACTGCAGCCAGGTTGTTGATATTTACTTCTATCAACCGGGTTAACCGGTTGCGCGGTGCGAATTCTTCCAGGTAGATCGCGGCGGCAACGCCGATCGGCAGCGACAGCGCAAGTGTGACCATCAAGGTGAGCGCAGAGCCGATCATCCCACCCAGCACACCGGCCACTTCGGCTTCCCGGCTGTCCCCACGCTGAAAGAACGGCCAGTTGAAACCACTCCTGACCAGGCCTGCTTCACGAAGACTGGTCAGCCAGATGATTTCCTTGTCAGAAATCCGACGGTCCGCTTCCGGTTGGGAATACTCGACCAGTGACCAGTTTCCCGGCGCAACCGCCCCGGTAGCTGCAACCGGCATATAGGCCTCACCGGTGACATGATTGCCGCCAATCCCGGTAATCTTGACCACGCCTGTTTCCGGCAGGTTCACAAAAAATGACGGCAGGACGGTGGTGAGTTGTTCTGCACCAGATGTATTGTTTACTCTTGCCGCAAGCTGGTCTGTCTGCGCCTTCAGCCGCTCAAGCGTCGCAGCCACACTGGCGGTGTCAGCCTGAAGCTTGGCCAATCGGCGCATGGCGGGATGGCTATCGGTTGCACCGGCACCGGCTTCTTTCACCGCGATCTCAGCCGACGGCATCTCCGCTGCCAGCCGGTCGCGAACCCGTTCCAGTTGCGCCGCCTGCAGCGCCAGCTTGGCGCGGCGGGTTTCAAGTCGCTGCTTCACCCTGGCCAGCACACCGGCGAAATCATTGTTGCTCGAGGTTAACCTGAACCCATCGTCAGCGGCTTCAACAGTCAGGCTGCCGGTCACCGGAATGGCCACTTCGTCGGTGCTCATACCCTGAAAGAACAGGTCTGCCTCGTCGGAAAGCTTGAGATCGAAATTCTGCGTCGTGCCGATCAGGGACGGGTTGGCGATGACCGCACTGCGAACTTCGTCGACAGCATCAAAAGACAACAGTTTCGGCAAGGCGCGGCGATCACTGCGCGAGGTAACGCCGGGAAACATATCACGGATGGAGTTGTTGACGATTGAGTTGAAATTGCTTCCCGCGATTGCATCAGCGTCAATCTTGCCGGCCTCAAGCGTGACATCGAGCGCAACGGTATTGGCCTCAAATGCCGGCAGACCCTTCAATAGAATATCGCTCAACAGCAGAACCAGAAAGGCGCAGGCAAAACCGATTGCGGCCAGTCCGTACCAGCGAAACCTGGATTCGGCGCGATACCGCTTGCGGACGCGAGCCGCATCAAGTGCACGAGACTGCGACGCTTTTGCCTTCGCGGAAGGGGAGTCTGCCATGTCAGTCATACTGTTCCTTAAAGCGCGACACCACGTGGAGCGCGATCATGTTCAAAATCAGCGTGAAGAAGAACAGGACAAAGCCGAGAGCAAACGCCGACAGTGTTTTCGCGCTGTCAAATTCCTGATCGCCGACCAGCAGGGTTGCTATCTGCACCGTGACAGTCGTCACGGCCTGAAGCGGATTGAACGTTTCAATGAGATCCCAGCTGACGGCGTGCGCCGCCAGACCGGCGGCCATGACCACAATCATGGTCTCTCCAACGGCGCGGGAAACAGACAGCATGAATGCCGACACAATGCCCGGCAGGGCGGCCGGCAACACGACCCGCTTGATGGTTTCCGACTTCGTTGCACCCATGGCGTAAGACCCGTCGCGCAGTGATTGCGGCACCGCATTGATGACATCGTCAGATAGCGAAGACATCAACGGAATGATCATCACGCCCATGACGATACCAGCGGCCAATGCACTTTCAGAGGCCACTTCCAACCCGACAGCTTCGCCCCAGGTGCGGATCAGCGGCGCCACCGAAAGGGCTGCAAAAAAGCCGAACACCACGGTGGGAATGCCGGCCAGGACCTCCAGGACCGGCTTGACAATCGAGCGCGCGCGCGGGCTTGCATATTCGGCCATGAAAATGGCGGCGAACAGGCCGATGGGTCCTGCCACACACATGGCGATCAACATGACCAGGATTGTGCCGATGAACAGCGGCACCGCCCCGAAGGCACCCGATGAGCCGACCTGGTCGGCACGCAGCGCGGTCTGGGGGCTCCACTGGGTGCCGAACAGAAAATCCGTAACCGGTACCTGTGCAAAAAACCGGAAGGTCTCGAATATCACCGAGAACACGATCCCGACGGTCGTCAGGATGGCAACGGCTGAGCAGGCGATCAGGACGGCGAGAAAGATACGCTCAACCGAGTTGCGGGCACGAAAGGTGACAGACAATCTGCGCGTTGCAAGAAACGCGGCGCCAACACCAACCAGTATGGCGACAACAATCTGCAGCCAGCCCGAAACAGACTGCAGATTTGCATAAACGGAACCGGCAGCGCGAACGCCCTGCGGAAAGGCGCTCAGGCGGTCCGGATCAGAAATAACACCGGATGCAAGAAGACGGATATCGCGCATGATCGCGTCGCGCGCCAGTCCGTTTTCAGGTTGCAGGTCTGAGGGCAAGGCAGCGAGCGCGTGGCTGTCGATGTAGTAGCCGCTCAGGGTTGGCCACAGAACCGACAACACCAGCAATGGAATGGCCACCATCAGGGCAACGAAATAACCGTGGTAGTGCGGCAGGGAATGCAGGTGGCTGGCGGTATTGCCAAACGCCGATCCGCGTGACTTTCCGTAAAAGAATGCCAGGACAACCAGAACGGCAACAACGATGAGCATCGCAATCTCGAACTTTCTTCAGCCAGCGCGGTGGCCAAACTTTAGAGCGTCATCCGCTCAGATGGAGTCATCAGAGCCGATAAAGACGCTCGATTCAAAAGTGTTAGAGCAATTTCATCCATCTTTTGGATGGATATTGCTCTAAAGCAGGCCGGAAAAACCTGCAGGAAGAAGAACCGGCACCCCACTAACAGGATGCCGGTCCATAGAGGTTTTTACATGCTGAGACCGGTGCCGTTCCTGACGGTTTCGCGAACCTTGGCCAGTTCTTCGGCAGGCAACGGGATCAAGCCCTTGGCCGGCAGGTAACCGTCTTCGCCCATGGCACTGTCAGAGACATATTCATCCATGAATTCCTGCATGCCGGGGATGACGCCGATGTGCTGCTTTTTTGCGTAGATGTACAAAGGCCGCGACACCTTGTACTCACCTGACGCAATGACATCGAAGTCCGGCGTTACGCCATCAACGGCTGCGCCCTTGATCTTGTCCTGGTTTTCTTCGAGGAACGAGTAGCCAAAAATGCCGTATGCATCTGGGTTGGCGTCAAGCTTCTGCACGATCAGGTTGTCGTTCTCGCCGGCTTCGACAAAACCACCGTCTTCGCGCATTGTGTCGGAGATCTTGCGGAATGCGTTTTTGTCTTGCTTGCTGAGCGCCTTGAGATTGTCAAAGCCTTCTGCGCCTGGACGCATGACGAGTTCGATGAATGCGTCACGGGTACCGGACGTAGGCGGCGGGCCGAGAACCTCGATCCTGGTGGCGGGCAGTGATGCATCAATGTCCGACCACAGCTTGTTCGGATTGGCGACCATCTTGCCATTCGCACCGGGAACCTGCTTGGCCAGGGCCAGGAAAATCTGCTGTTTGGTGAGCTTCACGTCCGGAGCGCTCTTGGAGTGCGAGATTGTGATGCCGTCAAAACCAACCTTGATTTCAATGATGTCTGTAACACCATTGTTCTGGCACATTTCGAACTCTGACTGCTTGATTGCGCGTGAAGCGTTGGTCAGGTCGGGATGTTCAGCGCCAACGCCGGCGCAAAACAGCTTCATGCCGCCGCCGGTACCGGTGGACTCGACAACAGGCGTCTTGCCGGCTGTCTTGCCGAACTGTTCGGCAACCGCTGTGGTGAATGGATAAACCGTTGAAGATCCGACAATGCGAATCTGGTCGCGAGCCTGCGCAGCATTTGCTGCTGCAATGGCAGCCAACGCGACGGTGGCTGTAAGAAGGGTGCGTTTGAGCATGATGATTTCCCTGTTGTGACTATTTGAGGTTGAACGAGAGGCTCTTCACGAGCACCCTTTCAAAGCTAACGGGACAACCCATATGACTGCGACCATGCAATGGTGTGACAGTTACATGACAATCTGATGACACATCAAGTAATTGATAAAATTGAGTTTATTCTACCACTTTTGCAAGGGAACCGGCGGCAGGCAGGTTGAATTTGAAGGTGCTGCCTTCACCCTTGCGCGATATGATGTCGAGTTGGCCGCGATGGCGCAGCACAATATGTTTCACAATGGCCAGTCCGAGGCCGGTGCCGCCGCCGGACCGGCTCTCCTGCACGCTTACCCGGTAGAATCTCTCTGTCAGCCTGGGCAGATGCTCGGCATCAATGCCGACTCCGTAGTCGGTTACGGCAAGTTCAATGCGCTCGCGCCTGGTATTGCGCGACACCGACACATCCACTCCGCGTTCGGACGCGCCGTACTTGATGGCGTTTTCGATGAGGTTTTGCGTGACCTGGATCAACTCGTCACGCTCGCCCGTGACAATCATGTCGGCAGGGACATCCACGCGTATGTCACACTTCGTTTCAGATGCCCGCACCGCCAGACTCTCCACGCAGTATCGGGCGACTTCAGACATGTCGACCTGATCCGACGGTGTGCGGTGCAGGTTCATTTCAATTCGCGACAATGACAGCAAGTCATCGATCAGGCGGCGCATGCGATGGGCCTGTTCCAGCATCCTGCCGAGAAACCTGTCGCGCGCCTTTGCATCGTTTTTTGCCGAGCCCTGCAGGGTCTCGATAAAACCGGTCATTGATGCCAGTGGTGTGCGCAGTTCATGGCTGGCATTGGCCACGAAATCAGCCCGCATCTTTTCAAGTTTCTGTTGTGTGCTCAGGTCGCGCAGCAGTACCGCTACTGCAGGCAATCGCTCACCGCCGGTTGGCGCAACCGGGGTAATGAACACTTCGAACAATCTGCTACCGCCGGAGCGGCGTTCATAATGCACCTGATCCGGCGCGCCGGTTTCGACAACCCGAGCTATTGCCTCCAGCACTGCAGGAGCCCGGATATGCAGTGACAGATGCTGGCCGGTCATGTCCTGACCGGTCAGGTCGGTTGCCGGTGTGTTGTGCGAAACGATGGTGCCGGTTGCATCCAGCATGAAAAACGGATCCGGCACAGCCCGGGTGACGGCATCCAGAATTACTGCAGTATCAGGTTGCAGTCGCGTGCGACCGGTCCCATCATTGCGGGATTGGTTGCGCGAGTCGTCGTCAGATACCTGTCGATTCCAGATCATAAAAGGAAACATGATCATAAAACGATGCCATGGCAATATGACAGTCCTGCAAGACGATCCGCGACCCTGCCCCGATGAAGCAGGCATCTGGGCCTTTATTGAAGCCGGAGCGCAGTTTTACCCGGCAGACACAACCCGAATGACGCTGGGTGAGCAGCGCCGGTGCTACGCCAATTTGTGTGCACATTTTCATGCCGGCCGACCTGACGCGATGCAGGTGAGCGATCTGGCCTGTCCCGGCCCGGCAGGCGACATCGCCTTGCGTCGGTATGCGCCGGATAATGCCAACGGTAGCTGCGTCATCTACATACACGGCGGCGGCTTCATTCTGGGTGGTCTCGACAGCCACGATGACATCTGTTGCGGCATTGCGCACGATGCCGGTGTCACGGTGATCGCGGTTGACTACCGGCTTGCGCCGGAGCACGTGTTTCCGGCCGCGTTCGATGATTGTGTTGCCGCAACAAGCTGGGTCTTCGACAATTCCGCCAGGCTTGAGATCGATCCCGGCCGGATTGTGCTTGCCGGCGATTCAGCAGGCGGCAATCTGGCAGCCGCGACCTGCCTTGCAAGGCGCGATCGCGGCCACACCATGCCGGTCGCCCAGGTGCTGATCTATCCGGCACTGGGCGGTGACAAATCGCGCGGCTCCTACCTGTCGCGCCGCACCGCACCAGGGCTGACGACAGCCGACATGGATTATTACGAGCAGGCCTATCTGGGTTCAGACGCGCAGGCCAACCGGTCCTCCAAATTCTACGCCCCGTTGCTGGAAACCGACTTTGACGGGCTTCCGCCGGCGTTTCTGGTGGCGTGCGAATGGGACCCGCTGCGCGATGACTGTTTTGACTATGCACAGTGTCTGCATGCAGCCGGTATCACTGCCCGGGTGCGCCACGAACCGGAACTGGTGCATGCAAGTTTACGGGCACGGCATACTTCGCCTGCAGCAGCAGCGATGTTCAAAGCTATCACCGACGCAATTTCGGCGTTGCCGCAATGACGACGGTCATCAACCAGTTTCCAAGGCAGGTACGCGAGATTGAAAATCACTGGATCACCCTGGCTGACGGCACCCGGCTGGCGGCGCGTATCTGGTTGCCAGTCGATGCTGAAGACAATCCGGTGCCCGCCATTCTGGAGTATCTGCCGTATCGCAAGCGCGACGGCACCGTCGAGCGTGATCAACTCACCCATCCGTATTTTGCAGGTCACGGCTATGCAGGTGTGCGCGTCGACATGCGCGGCTGCGGCGAATCCGATGGCGTGCTGGAGGACGAATACAGCCAGCGCGAACTGGATGACGGTGTTGAAGTGATCAACTGGCTGGCCGGGCAGGACTGGTGTACCGGCAAGGTCGGCATGATGGGCATCTCGTGGGGCGGTTTCAATGGTTTGCAGATCGCCGCCATGCGGCCTGAACCGCTCAAAGCCATCATAACCTTGTGTTCAACCGACGACCGCTATGCCGATGACATTCACTTCAAGGGCGGCTGCCTGATCAATGAAAACCTGGGCTGGGGCGCGACCATGCTGTCTTATTCATCGCGCCCGCCGGATCCGGCACTGGTTGGCGAGAGCTGGTTCGACACCTGGATGCAGCGTCTGGAGAACGAACCTTTCCTGGCCGCGCGATGGGTGCAGCATCAACGCCGTGATGACTACTGGAAGCATGGCTCGGTGTGTGAAGATTACGCCGGCATTGAAGCTGCCGTGCTGGCTGTCGGCGGCTGGAATGACGCCTATTCCAACGCGGTGTTCCGCCTGCTGGCAAACCTGAAGGCACCGGTGAAGGCCATTGTCGGGCCGTGGGCCCACAAATATCCGCATATCGCGGTTCCCGGACCGCGCATCGGCTTTCTGCAGGAGGCCCTGCGGTGGTGGGGCTTCTGGCTGAAGGGCGAGGCAACCGGCGTGCTGCGCGATCCTGCCGTGCGGGCTTATGTAATGGCGTCAACACCACCGGCAGCCCTGCCGGCACACATTCCCGGCAGATGGATAGCAGAACCGGGCTGGCCCGGTCCGTCGAGCCGGGCGAACCGGCTGTACCTCACATCCGATGGCCTGCGCGAAGAGCCCGGTGATGACGAGGCCATGAGCCTGAACTCACCCCAGACAACGGGTCGTGACGGCGGCGAATTCTGCGTCATATGGCTGGGACCGGAGTTTGCAGGTGATCAGGCCCGCGACGATGCAGGTTCGCTGGCGTTTGACACACCGGTTCTGGGAAGCGATCTGGACCTGGTTGGTCAGGCCGAACTGGAACTGGAGTTTACCAGCGACAGGCCAATTGCCCTGCTGGCCGTTCGGCTGAACGATGTGCGCCCGGACGGCAGCGTTTCGCGCATTACCTATGGCCTGCAGAACCTCACCCACATTGTCAGTCATGAACAGCCCGAGGCGCTTGAACCGGGCCAGCGGTATTTCTGCCGCATCAAGCTGGATGACGTGGCGCGCACCGTGCCAGAAGGCCACAAGCTGCGGCTTTCACTGTCCACCAGCTACTGGCCGATGATGTGGCCTGCACCGGAACCGGTCAACCTGACCCTCCACACCGCCAGATCATGGCTGACCGTACCGGCGCGCGCTGCCCGGTCCGGTGAAGAAGCGCCGGTGTTCCCCGAGCCGGTCTCTGCGCCGCCTGTCAAGCTGGTGGAACTGCGGTCTGCGTCCAACTCGCGCGAGCACAGCGAGGATGAAGCCACCGGTGAAGTCACGATATCGATCGTCGATGATTTCGGCCTGTATCAGAATACCGAGCATGGCCTGATTGCCGGCGAAACCGGCCGCGAGACCCACAGCATTCGACCTGATGATCCGCTGTCGGCACGCATGACAACCCACTGGACCCAGGAAATTCAACGCGATGACATTGCGCTGCGCACCGAAACCTGGTCAGCAATGCACGCTTCGGCCAGTCATTTTCACCTGACCGCGCGCATTGAAGCCTGGCACAACGACACGCTGGTGTTTGAGCGCGACTTT
>JBDNEZ010000475.1:0-5746 GCA_041690095.1 Anderseniella sp. | reverse complement strand
TTCTGTGGCTTCCGCAATCAACTTGTCATCATCGCAGACTTGCCAGATCAAACCCCATTCCAGCGCCTTTTCCGCCGCTAACGGTTCTGCGAGCATCGCCAGTCCTTTGGCGCGTGCTTCGCCGACTTGTCTGGGCAACATCCAGGTGCCGCCGGCATCCGGGATCAGGCCAATCCGGGCAAATGCCTGCAAAAAGGAAGCTGACCTGGCGGCCAGAATAATATCGCAGGCCAGTGCAAGATTGGCGCCGGCTCCTGCTGCGACACCGTTTACGGCACACACGACCGGCATGGGCAGATTGCGAATGCGCGAGACCAGTGGATTAAAGTCATGTTCCAGCAGCTCCAGGATCTCGCCCGGACCGTCCATGCGCAAATCCGCAAGATCCTGACCCGCACAAAATGCCCTGCCCGTTCCAGTCAGCAACACGGCACGCGCAGGCGATGCTTCTATTTCATCGAACGCAACGCGCAATTCCGCATGCATGTTGCGGGTGGTGGAATTCAGTTTGTCGGGGCGGTTAAGCGTCACAACCGCCAGATTGTCATTGAGATCACATGTAATGTCGGAGTATGCCATTTGCAGGTCCTGATGGTTAGACGGTGCTGTCGGATTTAAACATGGTCGAAGTGTGCCTCAGCTTTAAGGCGTCGCGCAATTGCCAAGGTGTGCACAATATGCAAATCGGATCAGACTATGACGTGATTGTCGCCGGTGCCGGCCCGGCCGGTCTGGCTGCGGCGTGTTTGCTGGCTCAGGCCGGCTGCCGGACTGCCTGTGTGGCCCCTGGCGTGGATCTGCTGTCAGCGCCCCGCACCCCACAACCCGTGCGGCGTACCGTTGCATTGATGCAGCCTGCCATCCGCCTGCTTGAAACGATTGGTGTCTGGCCTGGCCGGTTGCAGCGCGAGTGCGCGAAACTTGATCTGCTTAAAATCGTTGATGATACTCTGGCTGCTTTCACCGCACCCACAGTCACTTTTTCCTCGAGCGAACTTGGAAATGTCCCGTTTGGCTGGAACATTCCACTTGATTTGCTGGTCCACCAACTCGCACAAGCTGCAAAGGTCACATTCGTTGACGCATCCGTATCCGGTTACCAGGTTCGCGCAGGCCAAGCCGAACTAACACTGGATACCCACGATTTGTTGGCAAGCGCTGTTGTCGTTGCAGCAGATGGACGCCAGTCCGTGCTGCGTCGTGATGCTGGTATACCGGTCAATGAATGGCGCTATGAGCAGACCGCTCTGGCGCTCAGTTTCTCGCACTCGTCAGCGCATCACGGCATGTCTGTCGAATACCACAAGACATCAGGTCCGTTTACGACTGTGCCCCTGCCCGGCCAGCGGTCAAGTCTGGTGTGGATGGTCCGGCCGGAAGAAGTCGCCCCGATTTGCGCACTTTCCGCAGATCAACTGGCTGCGCGGCTACAACTGGAAATGCATGGTGATCTGGGTCTGGTGGAAGATGTGACATCGCCTGTTACCATCCCCATGACCGGGATGGCCGCCCGAAAATTTGCAGCCAATCGAGTGTTGCTGGTTGGTGAAGCCGCTCATGTCGTTCCACCGATCGGCGCCCAGGGACTCAATATGAGTTTACGGGATGCGGCGTTTGCAGCCCAGGCAATCGCCGATGCGTTTCGTCTCGATGAAGACCCCGGAAGCGCCGCATTGTGCGCTGCATATGACACCGGAAGACGTGCCGATGTGCTGCCCCGCCAGGCCGCAGTTGACACCATGAACCGCTCGTTGATATCCGAATTTTTCCCGCTGCACCTGGGCCGCGCAATCGGCATGACGGCTTTGCAACACATTCCGTCCCTGAAGCGGCGCGCCATGTTGGAAGGCATGAACCCCACCGGTTCACTGCCACGTGCGATGCGGGCATAAAACGGCCCGTAGGGTCTTATTCTTACTCGAATATCCTTATTCTGCCCGGAGCATTCTATTTCTGGTTGAGGACGATGTCGTTGTGGGCACCGACGGCTGGCGCGGATTTTTCCGCACCGACATCATCGCGAAACTGTGGCGCGATGGCGACCGGAGTTGCGGGAAGCGTGTCACCTGCTTCATTGACCAGCGTATGGTCGAAAATTCCACGGCCATGAAAATGCATGTCACGCATCGCCTCAGGCAAGGTTTTCACAACCGTGCAACAGCAGTTCGCATGCACCAGAATGGGTTCCCAATGATATCCCGGAAACTCGGAAATCAGCGACCTGACTGCGTCAATGGTTGCCAACGGATCCTGCTGATCATCGCGAAACTCATCGGCAAGGTTTATTGTGTCACAAAATGTGTCCCAGAACTTTTGTTCAAGCGCTGCGACTGCAACATGGCGGCCATCAGAGGCAGGATAAATTTGATAGCGCGGAGATCCGCCGGTCAGCATGCTTCCACCATTTGGAGGCCAGTGGCCGGTCGCCAGGCCATTGCCGATAGCCCACCACATCAACATGAACATATTGTCTGCCATGGCGATATCGATGTGAGTGCCCTGACCGGTCTTCTCGCGATTCAGCAATGCCAGCAAAATGTTCACAACTGCCGGATAAGTACCGCCGGCAATGTCCGCTGCCAGAAAAGGCGGCACAGTTGGATGATCGGACGGCCCCATGCTCAAGGATAACAAACCGGTATCCCCGATATAATTCAGATCATGTCCTGCCTTGAGGGTACGCGCGCCGGTCTGGCCATATCCGCTGATCGAACAATAGATGATCCTGGGATTGACCAACGCCATGGCATCGTATCCAAGTCCCAGTCTTTCCATCACACCCGGCCGGAACTGCTCGACAACAATGTCTGCCTCGCGGATCAGCGGCAACAGGAATTCAAGCTGTCGTTCAGACTTCAAATCCAGCGCAAGAGACAATTTACCCCGGTTAAGCATGGCAAAACTGGGTGGATCCCTGCCCCATTTGGGTTCATAGGATCGCATTTCCTCGCCGTCACCAGGCCGTTCTATCTTGATGACCCGAGCGCCGGCCTCGACCAGGAACAATGTGGCCATCGGGCCTGGCAACAGTGTCGAAAAATCGAGAACCTTGATCCCGCTCAATGGCTGTGCGGATGGTGAAGTGCCTGTCATAATTAAAATGCTGATCCGGAAATCCAAAGTACCTTATTCGTGTAGCCGCCAAACCAATTGTGCGCAACACGCTGACGGAAAATTAAAAAAACATTGTGGAATACGGGAAGCTGTCCTAAACATTTTGTGCATTGCAGCAATTTTTTTGACAGACCTGATAGGGTCTGAACAATGGCAGGTATCATGAAACTCCCATCACAATTCTACAAACCATTGGCCATTGGCGCACCCACCCCGATGCACGAGGTACCGGTCAAGATCGAACGGATGATACATTTTCTGCCGCCGCAGGTTAAAAAGATGCGCGACAAAGTGCCGAGCATGATTTCGCAGGTCGATGTCATTCTCGGCAATCTCGAAGATGCCATTCCTGCTGATGACAAAATCGCAGCGCGTGAAGGGTTTATCGACATGGCGCTTGCGAACGACTATGGCGCAACCGGTCTGTGGACACGGATCAACTGTCTGAACAGTCCGTGGGCACTCGACGACATCACACAGATAGTACTCGAGGCCGGAAACAAGCTGGATGTCATGATGCTGCCGAAAGTGGAAGGTGCCTGGGACATCCACTATCTGGACCAGTTGCTGGCCCAGTTGGAGGCGCGCGCCGGTATCAGTCAGCCTATCATGATCCACGCCATTCTGGAGACCGCTCAAGGGGTCAAGAATGTTGAAGAGATTGCCGCCGCCAGTCCGCGCATGCACGGCATGTCACTGGGCCCGGCCGATCTGGCAGCATCAAGAGGCATGAAAACCACTCGCGTTGGCGGTGGGCACCCTCATTATGGTGTCCTCGCAGATGGTGCCGGCAATGGTGCCAGGGACAGCTCAGCCCGTTCATTCCATCAGCAGGATTTATGGCATTATACCGTTGGCAAGATGGTCGATGCCTGCGCATCAAATGGCATCAAGGCGTTCTACGGGCCATTCGGTGATTTTTCTGATCCGGATGCCTGCGAGGCACAGTTCCGCAACGCCTTTCTTCAGGGCTGCTTCGGAGCTTGGTCGCTGCATCCCTCGCAGATTGAAATTGCCAAGCGCGTATTTTCTCCGGATCCTGCCGAGGTGAAGTTCGCACTGCGAATTCTGGAGGCCATGCCTGATGGTACAGGTGCTGTGATGATTGATGGCAAAATGCAGGATGATGCCACCTGGAAACAGGCCCGTGTTATCGCAGACCTGGCCCGGTTGGTTGCAGCCAAGGATCCGGAAATGACTGAGGTTTACGGTTTATAGACTCCGGACCGGTCCGCCACAATCAACTTAAATTGGGCTGCCTGCTTGAAACCAGCCGCAATTGGATGCATTTATAGGCCATGATCGCAATTAACAGACAGGCTCGATTCGGAATTGGACAAGTGGTGAAACACCGCCTGTTCCCGTTTCGCGGTGTCATTTTTGATGTGGATCCGACATTTTCCAATACGGAAGAGTGGTGGGATTCCATCCCCGAAGAAAGCCGGCCATCGAAAGACCAGCCGTTCTACCACTTGTTGGCGGAGAACGAAGAAACCGAATACATCGCTTATGTATCCGAACAAAACCTGTTGGCCGATGATACCGGAGATCCGGTTCGCCATCCGCAGATCCCAGAGTTCTTTGAGACTTATGATCCGGAAAAGCACACCTATCTGCCGCGTGACAGCGCTACCCACTGAAACGGTCGCATTCCGGTGCGGGCATCGATCCGGCTGGGCAAACTTTGTTGCGCGGTTTTAATTCCATCAAATCCTGAATCGCTCTAGATTAACCGGATGAATTCAATAATTCGATTGCTTTGTGCCTGCTTGTTCTGGTTGCCGCTGGCATCATCGGTGCCTGCTGAACCGCGTCATGCCATCGCCATGCAGGGCGAACCCGCCCTGCCAACTGACTACCGGTACTTTCCCTATGTCAATCCGGACGCGCCCAAAGGCGGTGCGTTGCGGGCGGCGCGTACAGGAAGCTTTGATAGCGTCAACCCGTTTATTATCAGAGGCCAACCGGTAGACGGACCGCGAACCCTGGTGTTCGAAAGCCTGATGGCGCGATCCCGCGCCGAAGCCTTCACACTTTACGGCCATATCGCCGAAACCATCGACGTCAATGCCGAGCGAACTGAAGTCACCTTCCGGATAAATCCAAAAGCCAGATTTTCCGATGGTGAACCCATCCACGCCGATGACATTGTCTATTCGCTTGAAACGCTGCGCGAACACGGCCGCCCCAATCACCGCGCCTACTATTCAAAGGTGACATCCATCGAAACACCTGACAATCTGACTGTCAAGATGAAGCTGGAACCAGGTGACCGCGAACTGGTGCTTATTCTGGGCCTCATGCCGGTGCTTCCGAAACATGTCTTTGAGACGCGCGACTTTGAACAAACCACACTCGACAAGCTGGTCGGATCCGGTCCCTATGTGTTCGACAAGATAGACGCCGGTGATCACATTATCTACCGGCGCAATCCCGATTATTGGGCCAAAGATCTGCCCAGTGCGCGCGGTCAGTTCAATTATGACACCATTCGCTATGATTATTATCGCGACACACAAGGCGCATTCGAAGCCTTCAAAAAGGGCGAGACACTACTGCGTTTTGAGACCGATGCATCGCGCTGGGCGGTAGGCTATGCAGATTTGAAGGACCAGCCGGTCACCTTGGAAAC
>JBDNEZ010000474.1:0-2815 GCA_041690095.1 Anderseniella sp. | reverse complement strand
GTTGCCAACGCACAGTAGTCCAGACCGGGACAGGAAATGATATCACCGATCAGGCCGATATTGGATTCCGCCAGCCCGTGACCCCTGAGTTGTTCCCAGACCTCAATCAGGTCTGCGGTGCGGACATGCGGCATGGTCAGGTTTTGCGCATGGGTCACCCGGACTTCGCCAAAGGAATATGTGTCGGCAAGCGCTGCAGCCGCCCGCATCTGTTCAGACGTGGCATCGCCGGGAATACCACCGGCCGGTTTGAACGACGCATTGACGATACTGTAACCAGGCACCTTGTGGGCTGCCGTGTTGGCTGCCAGCCACATCCTGAAACTGCTGTCAGCAAGTTTCTTTTCCTCGATCTCCGGCACAAAGGCCGCCAGCGTTTCCCAGGCAGGCGGGGCAAAATACGACGAAATCCGCGCCAGTTCGCGAGCGTCGACCTCAAGGGTTTCCCTGGGTGCTTCGGCAAATTCCTTTTCCACCGCGGCAGAAAAAGCCTGCGCACCCATTTCGTGGACCAGGATCTTGATACGTGCCTTGTATTTGTTGTCGCGCCGTCCATCCAGATTATAGACCCGCACGATAGCGGTCAGATAAGGCAGCAGATCGGCTTCGCGCAGCCAGTCCCGTACGGCAACGGCAATCATCGGCGTACGTCCCTGCCCGCCGCCGACCAGCACTTCCCAACCGCGCTCACCGGCAGCATTCAGGTGCATGCGCAGGCCGATGTCGTGCACCCTGACGGCAGCCCGGTCGTTTGGCGAACCGGTCACGGCGATCTTGAACTTGCGCGGCAGATAGGTGAATTCGGGGTGCAGGCTCGACCACTGCCGGATCAGCTCGCACACCGGGCGCGGATCATCCAGTTCATCGGCAGCCGCACCGGCATAGGCGTCCGTTGTGGTGTTGCGGATACAATTGCCGGATGTCTGGATCGCGTGCATCTCGACGTTTGCCAGCATGTCCAGTATGTCGGCCGTGTCTTGCAGCCGGATCCAGTTGAACTGAATGTTCTGGCGCGTGGTCCAGTGACCGTAACCGCGGTCATATTTGTCGGCAATGTCGGCCAGCACATTGAGCTGACGCGATGACATGGTGCCGTACGGTACCGCCACGCGCAGCATGTAGGCGTGCAACTGGTGATACAGACCGTTCATCAGCCGCATGGGCTTGAACTCGTCCTCGGTGATCATGCCGTCAAGACGGCGCGCCACCTGGTCACGGAACTGGGCTACCCGGGCATCGACAAACTTGCGGTCAAACTCGTCATAGCGATACATGTTGGGTTCAGGGCTCACATGCATGTTCATTGGTCCACAACCTCGCTTGTCGAAAATCCTTGCGCGACCAGTGCCAGGTCGGCCCGCACGGTCGGACCCAGAGCCCGAATGCGCTCGCGGATATGCACCGGCCGAATGGCGCCGCGTTCGCGCGAGACTTCGACCAGATAGGCTCCCATGACGATGTTGGCGTGTTCATCCTTGTGGGCTTGGCCAAGCGCCACGAAGCCGGTGTCCTCGCACTTCAAGACAGACGCGCCATCAATGCCGCGCACCCATGTGTCGTCAGCACTGCGAAACACCGTGTCACCCGACAGAACCTCGTTGGCAGTCACCACGTATTCACCGCAGTCTTCGGTAACATCGTTCATGACGCGATCCTTTGTTGTGCTGCGGCCTGCACCTCATTCTGCGCGCCCAGCACGTCGGAGCGCGCCGGGTCGAGGCCGACATAAATGATGGCCGGGCCCTTGATGTCCCCCACGGCAAGCGTTCGGGTCAGTGTGGCGATAGAGCCGGTGGCAGTTTTCTGATTGGCACGGGTGCCGTTTTCCACCACCACGACAGGGGTGTCTTCAGCAATACCGGCGTCCAGCAACTGACGTTGAATGTAACCTGCCTGACGCACGCCCATATAGATTGAAAAGGCGGCACCGGGTTTTGCCAGCGCGACCCAGTCATGCTCTGCAGCGCCATCGCCGGCCGTGCCGGTCAACATACTGAAACTGCGGTTTTCGCCCCGCCAGGTCAGTGGCAGCCGGATTGCGGCCGCGCACGCTATCGCTGCGGTAATGCCGGGTACGACCTCAACCGGAATACCGGCGCCGACAAGGGCCGCCTGTTCTTCGCCGCCACGGCCGAACACATAGGGATCGCCGCCTTTCAGCCGCACCACGCGCTTGCCGGCAGTTGCATGCTCGACCAGGATTTCGTTGATGCGCGTCTGGGAAACCGACGGCTTGCCGGGCGCTTTGCCGACATCAATGCGCTCCGCATCGCGGCGCGCATAATCCAGGATATCGGGTCCCACGAGGCGGTCATAGACAATTACGTCTGCATCCTGCAGGCGGCGCTGGGCTTTCAGGGTCAGAAGGTCAGCATCGCCGGGACCAGCACCGACCAGCGAGACAGACCCGATCGCTTCAGTTGGCGCACCGGACAGCGCTGCATTTACGGACTGTTCGAAACCGGCATCAGCATCGCGCTCGAATGATGCGCGGATGTCCCCAAAGAACAAGGAACGCCAGAAATCACGCCGCGCGTTACCTTTGTCCAGCGCGCGGGCCACGCGTGGCCGCAAGGCAGACGCCCTGGCCACCAGCGTCGTCACAGACGGCGGCAGCATGGCTTCCAGATGCGCCTTGATGCCCTGCCCCAGCACCGGGGCGACACCTTCTGTGCCGATGGCAATGGTCAGCGCGCCGCGATCCACGATGGACGGTGTCAGAAACGTGCATTTTGCCTGCTTGTCGACCACGTTGACAGGGACATTGCGCTCAGTGGCAGCGGCATGAACAACTGCTTCTTCGGCCTCGCCCAGC
>JBDNEZ010000473.1:0-5852 GCA_041690095.1 Anderseniella sp. | reverse complement strand
GCGGTCGTCTTGCCCGGCAACTGGGCACAAGCCTTGTATTGCGGCTGGGTATTGTGCGGCTGCCGTGGAGGCCGGTGATCGACTGGTACGGATACGGCATCTACCCGGACGCCATCATCGTCAACACCCGGCGCATCATGCAGGTTTTGTCGCGCGCGCCTTTCGTCAAGCCCGACCGTATTCATGTCATCTACAATGGTATCGTTGAACGACCCACAACCGGCGTGATCAAACAACCTGACAAATTCACCATCACCAGCGTCGGCACACTGTCCTGGCGCAAGGGAATGCAACACCTGGTCAAGGCGGTGGCCCTGCTGCCGGATGATTTACGCGACACGGTTCATATCAAGCTGATTGGCGAAGGGCCGGCACGCAAAAAACTTGCAGCCCTTGCAGCAAGACTGGACCTTGCTGGCCAGGTTGAGTTTACCGGCCATGTCGAAAATTCCACCGCCCACATAGCCGCAAGTGATCTGTTCGTGCTGCTGTCGGCCCAGGAAGGCATATCAAACGCCTTGCTGGAAGCCATGAATTGCGCGGTCCCTGCCTATGCCACGCTGGTTGGCGGGCATGGCGAGTTCATCGAACACGGCATCAATGCCTATGTCGCACGCACGCGCAACCCCTCTGACGTCGCGGCGGACCTTGCTCGTATCATGACGGATCAGAACATCGCTGCGATCGGCACGGCCGGACGCACGAGCGTGCGCGAAAAGTTCTCCATGACCGTTATGGGTGACAGGCTGGAAGAGCTTCTGGGCGCGACAGCAAAAGGCCCCACCGGATAACCGATGAGGCCAATTCATGTGCAGGGGACGACCTGGGTCAACCCTGGATCGTAGCAAATTCGTCTGCACTCAACTCGCCGTTCTGGTCGCCGTCAGCAGCGTTGAAGGCATCATCGGCAAGATCAGGCATGGCAGCCTTGGCTTCTTCCATCGACACTGAACCGTTCTGGTCAGCGTCAACCGCTGCAAAGTCGGCAGCGAGTGCTGCAGTAGAGGCGAAACCGGCGGCAAGTGCGATTGCGAGAAGTTTTTTCATGTTGGAGTCTCCTGTTGGACTTTTCCCGATCTGCAAGGCTTGTCTCTGTAAGCAACCTGCAGGATCGTTTGGCTGCCGTCCACGAAAGACAAGATGACCGGCCAATGCGGCGGGGAAAAGCAGGCCGCAAGGAATTGTCGGGACCAAGTTGTGAAGGATTGTGGCGTGTACTTTCACCTTTTCATGAAGGGCAAGACGACCAAACCACACGAACAACCAAAAACCACAGGCGGATCACGTGAGCCACCAGATGCTAATAATCTGCCCCATAGGCGTACCGATTTCGGACCGCAGACCACAGGTTTCTCACAATCCGCAAGCCTGGTGACCAGCGCTTGTTCACCTGGCGGATTGGCGAGACTGTATCGATACCGATAAATGCTGCCAGTTGTTCGGATGCCTGCGGATTGCGGAGATCAACTTGAAGCAGGTGTTCTGCTGCAATGGTTCTTCTGACACGGTCACCATGACGGCGGTAAGCATCTGTCAACAACTCCTTGTCAGCCAGCGATATCACCCGCATGTTCTGTGGTATCAGCCCGGAATAGGCGATCACTTCATAAGGTCGCAAATGGCGCGACATGGTGGCCAAAGACCAATGCGCGGCGATAGAGTCCCACCACTGATCGGCATCACGTTCCACCAGGATGAAACGTGCATCAGGATGGGCTTTCTGTACGGCACGGTACAAACCTGACCAGGGGATATCGCCATGGACATCATATCTGTCAATGACCGGCGTCAGGACGTCCAGAATGGCATCGTGATCATTGATGTGAGGCAGAATCCGCTTCTCATAGTTCACGCCGCTATCGACGGCCGGACTGTGGCTGGACTTCAGCCCGGCACGAATTGCGAAATCATGCAAACTGCTGGTGCCGGACTTGTGCAGGGACACGACAAACACTTTAAACGGCAACCGCATGGCCCAAGCCTCATCCTGCAGACAAACAGATTGTTCGCCGGGCCACCAAATTGATGATCAAGGCGCAAACTCCCTAGAGCAATATGCATCCATATGGATGCATAAAATTGCTCTAACACTTTTGAATCGAGCATCTTTATCCGAACAGATGATTCCATCTGATCGGATAATGCTCTAGTCCAACTCAGTAGCCTATCTGCGGTAGAGGCAACAGCCTCAAAACCCCAACGGCATCAGCTTGTAACCCTGATCGGTGCGATAGCCAAATCCTTCATGGCGCGTACGATA
This sequence comes from Anderseniella sp., assembly GCA_041690095.1. Lineage (GTDB taxonomy): Bacteria > Pseudomonadota > Alphaproteobacteria > Rhizobiales > Aestuariivirgaceae > Anderseniella. The sequence continues at coordinate 3,592 of JBDNEZ010000473.1, read as the reverse complement.
GCAGATTTCCCTGCGCTTTCTGCGCTGGATGAAACGCGAGCAAAGACTGCCACTTTCTTCATCAATGCGCCACTTGCCGTAGATTGCCCGGCCCCTGGTTGACAACATCCGCATCTCACCTGATTTGCGATAAATGATCTTTCCATTGCGCTTGCCACGAAACGAAAGCTCCTTGCCAACCAGTTCCTTCACGATGTCGCGCCCCGACATCCAGTCAGCAGCGAGCAGGTTTTGTGGCAGCACGACACTTACAACACTCAATACGATCAACAGCGATTTTTTCATTTCAAGGCTCCCCAGCCAATTGCAGCGGATGGCGTTCTGATTGCATCAAAGCCGCGCAGCAAATCTTGATTTCAGCATGCACTGGTTCGCAAAAACCGCCCGCACTTGTGCGGAGCATGCCAGTGTGAGGTGCCTTTTTCGGATAGGGGTTATCCCCTGCTTGCGCTTGCGTGTTTTTGTCTTGGTCACAAGTCCGGACAAGGCACCACGTAAAATAGTCAACCGGGGTCAAAAACGAGGTCATCCAGGTCTGTCTGCAAGGCCTGTTACATCACTCGCACAGACCGGGCGCACCCGGTCGAACATCAGACTGCAAGCGTCAATGCGCTCATTTGCCCGCCGGTCATTTGAAAACGACCGGTCATCATCATCAGCATTGCAAGGTTAACAAATGCTTAAACACCGACGAATAACCCCAGCATCGACGCCCCCATTGCCTATCTCACGCAACACTGAAACGACGATCATGGCAGTCTAAAACAGATTCGCCGGAGATTACAAATAAGGCAGCAATGGCCTATTCTGCGGCCCGTGCAAACCGGTCTGCCAGGGCCTGGGGCTGTGGTCCGCCGGTCGCCCAGTCGAGCAGTTCGGCAGTGTGTACCACCGGAATGCCGGTGCCGTTGCCGATCTGCATCATGCAGCCGATATTGCCGGCCGCGATCACATCCGGTGTTAACGCTTCCAGCGTCGCCACCTTGCGGTTTTTCAGTTCGGCGGAAATTTCCGGCTGCATCAGGTTGTAGGTACCGGCCGATCCACAACACAGATGGGCATCAGCAGGTTCCAGCACGGTGAAACCTGCCGCTTTCAGCAATGTCTTCGGATGGGTCTTGATCTGCTGGCCGTGCTGCAGCGAACACGCAGCATGATAGGCGACTTTCATCTCCGGCACCTTGGCGTCGTTGAGGCCTAGGTCGACCATGACTTCCGAAATGTCCTTTGCCAGTTTCGATACAATGGCAGCGTCTTCAGCCAGAACGTCATTGCGGAACATGTGGCCATAGTCCTTGACCGTGGTGCCACAGCCCGACGTATTGATGATCACGGCATCAAGACCGTCGCCGCGATACTCATTCATCCAGGCCCTGATATTGACGGCAGCAGACGCATGGCTCTCATCCGTCCTGCCCATGTGAAGGGTGAGTGCGCCACAGCAACCGATGCCCCTGGCGATGACCACGTCACAGCCGTGGCGGGTCAACAACCTTATCGTCGCCTCATTGATGTTGGTGTTGAGCGCACGCTGGGCGCAGCCGGTCAGCAAGGCCACGCGCTTGCGGCGTTGACCTTGCGCCTTGAACGCCTGTGGCCGATCCATGGGGCTCGGGTCTGGCAGGTGCGACGGGGCAAGAGACACCATCGCCTTCAATCTGCTGGGCAGATACGCCGCAAACGGCTTGGCAAGCCGCGCCCCGAACATGGCTAACCGGAAGCGGCCGGGATGCGGCAATATCTGTACCAGCAGCCAGCGCAGCACGCGTTCCGGCAATGGTCTCGTGTAGGTCTTCTCAATATATTCGCGCGCGTGATCGACCAGATGCATGTAATGCACACCCGACGGACAGGTGGACATGCACGACAGGCACGACAGGCAGCGGTCAATATGCTTGACCGTCTTGGCATCCGCCGGGCGGCCCTTCTCCAGCATGTCCTTGATCAGGTAGATGCGGCCACGCGGACTGTCCAGTTCATCGCCCAGCACCAGATAGGTCGGACACGTCGCGGTGCAAAAGCCACAGTGGACGCAGGTGCGCAGAACCTCGTTCGATCGCTTGATCGCCGGGTCTTTCATCTGCTCGATGGTAAAATTGGTCTGCATCGTCGTCTATCCCATCCGGCCGGGGTTCAAAATTCCATGCGGGTCAAACCGCGATCTGAGCCCGGCACTGATTTTTGCAAGCGGGGCCGATTCGCGATGGAACACACCCAGTTGTTTCGCCGTCGCCTCACTTGACCGCATCAAGGTTCCGTGTCCGGCAATCGTGCTCATGGCGGTCCTGACCTCGCTGTCTTGCGGCACACAGGCCCACACCAGACCGCCACCCCAGTCGAACTGAAGCTGTGCCTCGCCGCCCAGCGTTGCAGCAAGCCGTGGTCCGTCTGACGGCTTCACGGAAATACGCCAGACATCACCCTTGGCGGCGCAAACAGCTTCCGCGTCGCGAATGTGTTGCCACAGTTTCCGGGAGTCAGCAGGATCAGCCTCAATGCTCACATCACCGAATCTGCCAAGCAGATCCTTCAACTGGCCGGCGCGGTAATTGACAGAGCCTTCGAAACCTTCGACGCGGATGCAGGTGCGCGCCGGCTGTTTAGCGCGAGACGGCAAATGTGCCGCTCCGTTCACATCATAAGGAGAGGTAAGCGCCGCGCTCATCGCAGCGCAGGCCGGTTCGGTGTCGAGACCATGGACAATGATGGATGCAGTTGCCTCCGGCATAGGCAAGACCTTGAACGCGACTTCACTCAGCACACCCAGTGTGCCGTGACTGCCGGCCATCAGCTTGACCAGATCATAGCCGGTGACATTCTTCATCACCCGGCCACCATTCTTGATGATGGTGCCTTCACCATCCACAAAACGTACGCCAATGAGCGAGTCCCGGCAGGCGCCGGCCTGAATGCGGCGCGGACCGGAGACGTTTGCCGCCACAACTCCGCCGATGGTGGACTTGCCATTGGTGCCATAAAGAGCGCGATGATCCATCGGTTCAAACGGCAGTCTCTGACCTTCTTTAGCCAGCGTCTTCTCGATTGTCTCAAGTGGCGTACCGGCGGCAGCCACAATGGTCAGTGCACCGGGTTCATACAGTACAATGCCGTTCAGGCCGGTGGTATCGACAAGCTCGCCTGTTACGCCATGGCCCAGTCCTGCCCTGGTACCGCCGCCGCGAATGTGCAGCTTCGTGGCTTTTGCCGCCGACGCCTTGATGACCTCAGCCAGCTCTGATTCCGAGTTTGGTTTCATGCTGCCTCGCGCCGCGTCCTGGTGGTGATAAGCGGGAACACCTTGGCCGGATTGAGCAGCCATCCGGGGTCAAACACATCTTTGACCCGCATCTGCGCTTCAAGATCACCATCGTTATACTGGGTCAGCATCAGGTCGCGTTTTTCCACGCCAACGCCATGTTCACCGGTCAGGCAACCGCCGACTTCCACGCACAGTTTCAGGATATCCGCGCCCATCGCCTCACAGGTTTCAAGATCACCCGGCTTGTTGGCATCGAACAGGATGAGCGGGTGCAGATTACCGTCACCGGCATGAAATACATTGGCGACGTCGAGACCGTACTGCTTCGACAGT
>JBDNEZ010000472.1:0-6257 GCA_041690095.1 Anderseniella sp. | reverse complement strand
CACCCTATGAAAGGGTCAATCGGGAACTGGTGGAAGCGGCAATGGTGCTGCGCGTCGCCCCCGCTGCAATTCATAGATCGGGAGTGACCGCCATGAGTGCCGGTACGGTCGAGAATGTCCAACCCCTGCACAGCGCTGCCGGAAGCGACACTGTGCGTGGCATGACGAGTCCGTAAGGTGCTTTTGCCGTTTGGGTGTGCGATTGGATGCAGAAAGTAGCCTTCGTTGCCGATCACAATCATTGTCGGATTGATTGTTCAAATGCCATTAGTCCATGTTGTTGTCCCGGCGATTTTCAGGATGACTGGCATGATCCCCGTATCCCGCGAGGCGCGACAAATTGAGCAAACCAAAATTTGAACCCGGTCTGATTGAAAAACCGTATCCGCTACTGCGCAATTTCGCATTCTATGTATTGCCGTTGTTGCTGATAGGTGTAGTTGGTCTCTCGTTCTCACTTCGAGAGACTATTGCAACCAGCATTGAAGCCTTCCAGGCTGAAAGTGATCGCAACAACGCTACCTTTGTGATCAAAACGGCATTCCAGACAGACACGTCACAATGGCGAGCACTGATCGACGGATCATCACAATTCATTGCGCCGACCATAACCAGCGAGTTTGGTGAACGTGGTATTTTCTGCATGTCGATCCAGACTGCGGCTGGCAAAACAATATATGCTGGTTCAGTTGTTGATAGGTGCAAAGTGCCCACACCCGAAGCATTTGACGAGACGGTGGAATCAGGTTTGCCCGAACTGCAGGAAAACATCGCTTATGAGGGTTACTGGACTACTTTGATGTCGTTGCGTGATCCCGGTGGCGGACCCGATTTGCTGGTCGCCATTTCGAGACCGAGCGGAGGTCTGGAACGTACTGTCGGCAACCTCACAAATACCCGGACATTGCTGTTTGGAAGCGTCTTCCTGCTGGCATGCGGCTTTGCACTTTGGCTCGTCTATCGAGCGCAGGGACGTCTCCAGATGTCGTTCGACGCTCTTAACCGGGCTCGCATTGCCATGGAACCGTTTCTGTCGAAAAGTGCCCGGGAGAATGCGCTCCTTGGCAAACCTGCCGCTACCAGACATAACGCTGTTGTCATGTTTGCTGATTTAAGGAATTTCAGTGGATTTGCCGAGACCGCACCAATAGAAAGTACGGCAGATCTTCTGGACAGTTTTGTTTCCATCACGACTGAAGCCGTCGAACGGCACGGCGGTGAGGTCGACAAACATCTCGGCGACGGAATTCTGGCCTGGTTCAGGGGCGAGCATGCGAATGACCGCTCCATAAAAGCTGCGATCGATTGCATCAACGGCTGTAGGGGGCTGGACCGTCGCCCCGGTATCGGGTTGTTTCGAGGCGAAGTTGTTGCAGCAAGCCTGGGCCACGGAGACCGCATGGACTTCACTATCCTGGGACGTGTTGTCAATCTGGCATCCCGCCTATGTTCCTCGGCGAAAGAGGGAGAAATTGCTGCGCCTGCCGATTTTGAGGGGTTTGACGACAATTTATGTGAACTCGTCAGACGAGAGACAGTGAACTACAAAAATCACACCACTCCCATAGTGACCCACCACTACAAGTTAAGACAAACTGATGGGATGAACTGATATCCATCATATGGCCGCCTCGGGTCAAATCCCGCGGGAACCTATCAGCGCGGTGTTCCAGGCACCATGATGGGTTCACGAGTATAGTCTGCACAACAATTCATAGCTGAAGTTTCAAAGTGCTGATCGGTTGCGGCGTGACAGAATGATTGACCGTTTCGTGAAACTTACAGAATACATACAAATATGTAACATATTGTATTTAATATAGAAAATTCTCAATGAGTGCCTATATTGAGTCTTGTCAGTTTCGATGCAAAGCGGTTGTGATGAGAACTCAAACCTGATCAACCACGTAATTGAAACTGGTAGTCGGTGCCATCAAACGCGGAACAGCTCGCGCAAAGGCACCACATTCAGGCCAATAAAAGGAGGCCCTGGACATGAAACACAATCTCTTCAAACCCGCAGCCTTTGTCGCACTCGCCGCCGTGGCAGTCGCTATGGCCCCGGTCAGCCCGGCGTCTGCAGCAACCACAGACCCTGTTGCATCAACTTGCACCAAGCAGTGGAATTCTGGCGGTGCCAACCCTGGTGATTTCGAAGCTTCATTCATGGCCGCTTGCTACGGCAGGATGCACGGTAAAACTGCAAATGTGCGGTTTTCAAAATCAGCCAAGATGACAAACTACAATCACAGACATCAAGGTCATCACAGCAAATCGTAGGTTCTGTTCGCACCGTAAGTGGCAAGAGACCATAGATTTACGATTATGAGTGTAACAATATTCGACAAAGGCACAAAGCACGGTTTGTGCCTTTGTTCATGACGCGTGATACACCCTGCAGTGCGCCGGTATGCCATATCGTAAGGCCCGCCAGCGAACAGCAATCTTACGAAACCGTATGATCGCGGTCATTCGCCGGTAGACCTCACATCCTATGAAGGGGTCAGTCGGGAACTGGTGGAAGCGGCAATGGTGCTGCGCGTCGCCCCCGCTGCAATTTACAGTTTGGGAGTGACCGCAATGAGCGCCGGTACAGTCGAGAATGTCCAACCCGCAAACAGTGCTGCCGGAAGCAGCACCGTGCGTTCCATGTTGAACAAGGTGCCGGAAGTCACGGTGATCTTCTGGATCGTCAAGATGATGTCCACCACTGTCGGCGAGACCGCAGCCGACTATCTCAATTTGAATCTCGGCTTCGGCCTGTTCAACACCATGATGGCGGCGATACTGTTGTTCGTAGCTTTTCTGGTATTTCAGATGCGCCAGAAAGAATACATCCCCGCCTGGTACTGGGGTGTGGTTGTGCTTGTCAGCGTCGTTGGCACATTGATCACTGATTACATGGTGGACACGATGGGCATCAGCCTTGAAGCCACGACCGTCGGATTCTCGTTGGCGCTAGCAGCGACTTTCGCCGGATGGTTTGCCTCGGAGAAGACATTGTCGATCCACACGATCTTCACCTCAAGGCGGGAATCGTTCTACTGGCTGGCGATCCTGTTCACATTTGCACTGGGTACGGCAGCGGGCGACTTGATCGCGGAAAGCGTTGGTCTCGGGTATGCGATCTCTGCGGCTGTTTTTGGTAGCATCATCGCCATCATCTACGGTGGTTATCTAAACGGACTGAACGCCGTGTTCGCCTTCTGGGCTGCCTATATCATCACTCGCCCGTTCGGCGCATCTCTGGGTGACTTGCTGTCACAGTCCAGGGCGGCAGGCGGTTTGGACCTGGGCACCACCGGCACCAGCATGCTTTTCCTGGCCATCATCGCCGGCTTCGTCTGCTGGATGACTTACTCGAGGCAGCGGCCATGACCAACAACCAATCAAACGCTTCGGCTGCATCCCGAATGGACGGGGCCGCGCAATGGTCGACGCTCAATATAGTGTTGCACTGGTTTATTGTGGGTCTCGTGGCGTTCCAGTATTTTCAGGGCGAATGGATGATCGGGTTCTTCGATGGCGGGCTTGAAAACAAGGCCATGGATACTGCGACAGTGTCGTTCGGGTATCTTCACATTGCGACCGGACTTATCATTCTCGCTGCCGTTTCGGTGCGGTTATGGGATCGGCTGGTTCAAGGTCGGCCACCGCATCCGGAACTTGCGCCAAACTGGTCAACGCTTCTGGCCAGGATCACCCATGTGGGACTTTATGGCGTGCTGTTCGCCATGCCGGTGATTGGCGCGATTACCTGGTTGACAGGGAACGAGTGGCTGGGCGACATACATGTCTATGGTTCGGATGTACTCATTGGCCTGATCGCGCTGCACGTCCTGGGCGCACTGGTCAACCATTTCTGGTTCAAGACGGATATCGTGCGGCGTATGATCCCCGTGAGAGTCAGAGATTGATCGATAAGTGACGGGAGAGGGTGCAATTCATGGGGCTGCCCCATCGCGTCTTCAGCACAAAGTCGACAAACGCCTGCTCCAACACACAACAAAAAAAGACAGGGCAAGCCCTGTCTTTTTGGTAATTCTGTGTGTTCGGTTTTACATCGCCCGTAAACGGACGTTTCCTCTCCAGACCTGGGCCCGGCGGTTGCATCTTGAGCAACTCTTGGGAAGTGGATGCCACACTCTTTTGCAGATGTCCAGTCATTTTGTCGCACCTGCGCGAAAAGTGATCGCCGGTATTGGTATTTGGGTGGGAGTTGTTGTTTGTGAAATCTCGATTGATGCACTATGAACAGCAATTCCGCGCGCAGGTTTACGCTTGCGTGGCTTTATTGTTTTCAGGGCATTCAGATGAGACTCAGCAAGTATTTCCTCCCCATCCTTCGTGACGATCCCAAGGAAGCCGAGATTGTTTCGCATCGCCTGATGTTGCGCGCCGGCATGATCCGGCAGGAAAGCGCCGGGATCTATTCATGGCTGCCGCTGGGCTACAAGGTGTTGCGCAACATTGAACGCATCGTACGCGAAGAACAGAACCGCGCCGGGGCGATTGAAGTCCTGATGCCGACAATCCAATCAGCCGACCTTTGGCGCAAGTCCGGCCGGTATGACGATTACGGCAAGGAAATGCTGCGCATTACCGACCGACATGATCGTGACATGCTGTTTGGTCCCACCAACGAAGAGATGATCACAGATATTTTCCGGGCCGGTGTGCAGTCCTACAAGGATGTGCCGCGCAATCTGTATCATATTCAGTGGAAATTTCGCGACGAAGTGCGCCCCCGGTTCGGCATCATGCGTGGCCGCGAGTTCCTGATGAAGGACGCCTATTCATTCGACCTGTCAGCCGAAGCAGGGCGCCATTCCTACAACAAGATGTTCGTGTCCTATCTGCGCACTTTTGCCCGGATGGGGCTGAAGGCAATTCCGATGCGGGCGGAAACCGGACCGATCGGCGGCGATATGAGCCACGAGTTTCTGATTCTGGCAGATACGGGCGAGTCGGAAGTGTTCTTTGACAAGGCCTTCCATGATTTCGACTGGTCGGCCTTCGAGGTCGATTATGATGATGACGGCGCTGTTGCCAAGGTGGTTGAAGAGTTTACATCGAAGTATGCCGCAACTGATGAGATGCATGATGCGGCCGAATATGAAAAACTTCCCGGAGACAGACGCCTGAGCGGTCGCGGCATTGAGGTGGGGCATATTTTCTTCTTTGGAGACAAATACGCAAAGCCGCTGGGCTGCCAGGTGCAGGGACCGGACGGCAAACCGGTGACAATTCAGTCCGGGTCATACGGTGTTGGCGTGTCGCGCCTGGTCGGCGGTATCATCGAGGCAAGTCATGATGACAACGGCATTATCTGGCCGGAGGCGGTAGCGCCTTTCCGGATCGGGCTTATCAACCTTAAATCCGGTGACGCTGATACGGATGCGGCTTGTGACAAGCTCTACGAGATATTCGAAGCTCAAGGCAATGAGGTCCTGTATGACGATACCGATAATCGCGCAGGCGGTAAATTTGCCTCCATGGACCTGATAGGCATTCCCTGGCAGGTCATTATTGGTCCGCGAGGCCTCAAGCAGGGCAATGCCGAACTGAAGAATCGCGCTACTGGTGAGCGCGAAGACATTTCCATTGACGCGCTTTCGACGCGTTTTGCCAACTAGTCAACAAGATGGATTGATCCATGGCTAAAACCGACACCGCGCCGTTCTGCGCCCATGAGCGCATGATCGCTTTTCGATATTTGAGACCACGCCGCAAGGAGGGTTTCATCTCGGTAATTGCCGGATTTTCGTTTCTGGGCATCTTGCTGGGCGTGGCGACCCTTATCATAGTCATGGCTGTGATGAACGGGTTTCGGACCGAACTCCTGAACAAGGTGCTCGGCTTCAACGGACATTCGATGGTGTATTCGTCTACCGGTGCGCCGATCCCGGACTTCAAAGACAGAGCGGAAAGGCTTGCCGCGACGCCGGGCGTTGTTCGCGCCATACCGTTTACCGAAGGCCAGGCCATGGCTTCGTCAAGGCGCACATCCACGGGGGTTCTGGTGCGTGGGCTTGTGCTGGCTGACATGGTTAAACTGTCGAGCGTCGTGAATGACAAATTGCGCGGATCGCTGGACAAGTTCGATGAAGGCACTGGTGTCGCTGTTGGATATCGGCTGGCCTGGAAACACGGCTTGACGGTCGGTGATCAGATCACACTGGTGTCACCGGAAGGCCCGACGACTATATTCGGTTCCGCCCCGCGCATCAGGTCGTTCCCGATTGTCGCGACCTTTG
>JBDNEZ010000471.1:0-11983 GCA_041690095.1 Anderseniella sp. | reverse complement strand
TGATGCGGCATGCTCAGCCGCGAACAATCGAGGCCACATGGCAAAAGGTCGGGGATCTCCTGGACCGCTTCGAACCAACCGAATGCGCGAACTACATTACAAACTCAGGATATGCTTCCGTATGAACACAACATGCTCTAGCCGGTATAAGCATCGCCCACCGTGACCTGATGCGATGAACCGTATCCGTTGAAACGCGTCGACGTTACCATGCAGTAAGCGCCAATGCCGCCAAACTCAATGACGTCGGATTCGCGAATATCTGCCGGAAGGCGAAGTGGCAAGGGCAGTACGTCGAGTGGGTCGCAAGTTGGGCCAAACACTGTGAATTCGCGTCGCTGCAAAGCATCAACCTCAACACCGTCACGCAAGACCCGATAGAATGGCAGCAAGTCAGAGGCCTGTGCGACCTCCAGTAAACCCCCGTAAATTCCATCGTTCAGGAACAGGTCGGAGGAATTGTCGCGCACGAGTTTGACGGTAGTGAGCAGCGAAAACGCCGGAGCAACGATGCTGCGGCCGGGCTCACACTCCAGCATGGGCGCTTTATCGCCGAAAACCGAGGACACGCTGCTGCGTATGGTCTCGAAGTAGCTTGCCAGGGCAGGGCCACGGCTGGCGCAATAGCGTGCCGGAAATCCACCGCCAACATTGAGCCGGGTCAACCTGATGCCGGCTGTCTTTGAAATCCGTCCCGCAGCTTCAATGTGTCGGCTCCAGGCTGCTGGGTCTGTGCACTGCGAACCCGGATGAAATGTCAATATTGGCTCAAATCCCGATTGTACGGCATGTCGCATCAGGTCGCCGGCCGACTTTTCGTCTACGCCGAACTTGCTGGAGAAATCATGCGCGGCGGCCTTTTGCGACGGTAGACGAAACCGGATGGCGATTTCTGCGCCACTGGCCATTCCAACGGCTTGTTCAATTTTCGCCAATTCTTCGATGCTGTCGGCGGCAAACCGCCTGCATCCGAATGTGTGCCAGGCCGTTGCAATCTCGGCGCGCGACTTGACCGGGTTGTGATAATGGATGACAGCATCGTTGCATATCCGCGCAATTGCCTCCATTTCGACAATTGAAGCGGCGTCAAAGACACGCATGCCATCGCCAGCCAGTCTGCTGATGACCTGCTCGCACGGATTGGCTTTTACGGCGTAGGAAACTTCGCCTGGAAATCCGTCAATAAACAGTTTTGCCTGCGCTGACAGTGCTGGAGGTGAAAAACACAAAATCGGTTGTTCCAGACCTGTAGTGGCCGCGACGTGTTTGCTGTCACGGTAGGTTTTGAGCATGTCGGGGGCCGCGGTTTGAATAGCGGAGGCATTGAGCGCTAGCACTGTCTTGTGTTCCTGAATCAGAAGTGGGCGGGTGTCATGCGCAAGGATGACTTAGAATGTGGAGAGAAAACAGACGTGTATTGTCCGTCGAATACATTTTTATTCGTCATATTGCCGAGTTTAATGTTATTATGCCGTTATGCGTATTACGGAGAAAGACCACGAACTCATCGCGCTGTTGAGGACCAGTGCTCGAATGCCGGTATCGGAACTGGCGCGACGGCTTGGCGTGTCCCGTACAACAATTCAGGACAGGTTGCGACGGTTGGAAACCAGTGGTGTCATCGCCGGTTACAGCGTGAGGCTGGCTGAGGAAGGAGAAACAGATGGTATTCTGGCGCATGTGGAACTTTCCGTGGAACCTCGCAAAAACCCACAGGTCGTGCGGGAATTGATGCGTATGCCACAGGTCGAGACGCTGCACACCGTGTCTGGGAAATTCGACCTGATTGCCCGGATCAGAGCGCTCACCACGGATCAAATCGACAAGGTACTGGATGCCATCGGCATCATAGAAGGCGTTACCCGCACAGAGTCTGCCATCATCCTGTCAACAAAGCTGGATCGACGGTAAACTTGGCGTGCAGGTGGTTGACAGCGATATATCGTAACCATCAATTGATCTGTGAGGGGTAATACCAAAGGAACTGACTATTGACCCATTTGACCGATTTTTCACGTTTGCTGGCCAGGCATGCTTCGCGCCGTGGTCTGGGTTGACCACAAGGGGAGCATAACGACGTCCAGCGAGCGCGAAAAACCGGCCTGCCAGAGTGAACGGATTTGACACCATCAAATGAGTCAATAGTCAGTTCCTTTGGTATGAGACGTTCGCAACAGGAAAGGCTTGCCCTGCCATGGATGAAATCCACAGTTTTGCCTCTGAGCCAATTGCCACACTGGACCATCTGACCGGCGGTTCGGAAGGAAGCCAGTCGAGATTGCACGGCGAAACGCTGGACGTTTATCTTGTGGCGAACAATCTCATTCACATTGTGCCCGCACGGCAACGGCCGGTAAACGGGACGCAAACTGCACGCCTTCACCTCGCCGCAGGGTCCTACGAAGTTGAGGCATGCGATGGCCACACGATTTGGGTAAACGGAAAACCCGTGTCGTCGCAGCGGCTCAAGAGTTACGACATCATCGAGTTCGGCGACAAGGGACCGATATCGCGCTTTTGCCTTTGTGAGCCGGAGGAGAAACCGCGCAAGGTGGTGTCTGAAATCGTAGCAGACGCGGTTGCTTATCTCAGAACCAGTCGGCAACCGGCATTTGTGCGATTATGCAGAGTTGCAATGGCCGTAACCAGGCGGCTGGCTGGCCAGACCACCATCCTTTTCCGCCTGGGCGGAATGGCATCCATCGTCATTTTGGGCCTGCTGTACTACCAACAACAGAAGATCAACGCGCTGTTGCAGAGCGATCTGGCGCGCGAACAGGCAAATCTCGAAAAATTTGCACAATCGCTTGCCCTGACCCGGGAACAGGCACTGACGCCTGATGATCTGGTTGCGTTGCGGAATCAGATTGACGAAACCGTGACGGCAAACTCCAGCCGGCTTGAGGCGCTTGAATATTCCACGAAAGCCAGCGCACGCGCCATTGCCGCTGCAGTCCCTTCCGTTATGTTTCTGCAAGGGTCCTACGCCTTCCGGGAAACCTCGACCGGCAGGTTTCTGCGCTATGTAGCGGGTCCGGACGGCCAGCCGATTGTAGATGTCAGGGGTAGTCCGAGACTGACGCTGGAAGGTGAGGGACCAGTGGCGGAGAAACGTTATACGGGCACCGGTTTTGTAATGGCACAAGGCGGCAGAATTGTAACCAATCGGCATGTCGCGCTGCCGTGGGAAAGTGATGCCAATCTGACGGCTTTTGGCGGGCGTGGCCTGCAACCGGAATTCTCCCGCTTTGTTGCCTTTTTGCCCGGCGTGGTCGAGGCGCTGCCTGTTGCACTTGTCAGGGCCAGCGACGAGGCAGATGTTGCCGTGTTGAAATTTTCAGGCACCGTACCGGCGATGCCCGGCCTTGCACTGTCATCCGACGTACTTGCGCCGGGCGATAATGTCATAGTGCTGGGATATCCCACCGGCCTCAGGGCAATGCTGGCTCAGGCAGGCAGGGCTTTCGTCACGAAGATCCGCGAAGCAGGTGAAACGGATTTCTGGAAAGTTGCCGAACGGCTTTCCGAAAGTTCATTCATTCAGCCTCTCGCCAGCCAGGGCATTGTTGCAAAAGTGACTGGCGCTACCATTGTCTACGACGCGGACACAACCAAAGGCGGCAGTGGCGGGCCGGTGCTGGACAGCAATGGTCTGGTGGTCGGTGTGAACGCAGCAATCCTGCCTGAATACGGCGGGTCAAACATTGGCGTGCCACTGGAGCATCTGAGACAATTGCTGGATGCCATCGAGGCTGGAAAAACCGCATCGGCGCAGTAATACCAGATGAATCGGCAATCACCTCCTGTGGCTTAACACTTACTGACAAACTGTCTGCAATGGTTGGCCAATGGAGATGGTGTTGCTAGAGCATGTTTCACTTAGATGGAAGCGTTTGATGGAATCAAATCAGTTCACTCGGCTAGGCGCAAAGCGAAGCGCGATGTGGTGCATCGGGCAAGCTTTGCAACAACGCCGATGGGCTGATTTGGTCCACGAGATCAGGATGATTTTTGGTTATCCAACCAAAACTCATAAACCTGATCGCATTCAAAGAGTTAGATCAACTTTATGGGTTCAGTTGAACCCATGTTGATCTACAGGCCGGTTCGCTGCGCCCGCTGGACTGCGTTACGGCTCCCTTGTGGTCAACCAGACCACGGCGGGAACCGTGCCTTGCCAGCAAACGCAGAAAATCGGTCAAACGATTCCATCTAAGTGAAACATGCTCTAGGGTGCGCTGAAGATTTGTTCTGATGCAATGAAGGATTCGCCGATCATGCCGTTTATCCGCCGCGTGTTGCTTTCCGCAACTGTCGTCTTGGTTCTTGTATTACCTGACTTCATGCCCGCCAGCGCCCAACAGGTGCCGGCATCGCGCGGCGATATTGCCATGTCGTTTTCACCGGTTGTGAAGGACACCGCGCCAAGCGTGGTCAATGTTTATGCAAAGCGTATTGTGCAGGCGCAAGGCCGACGCCAACCTTTTGGCGCTGACCCGTTTTTCCGCCGGTTTTTTGGCGACAAACTGTTCGGTGGCAGACCGCGCAAGCGTGCCCAGAATTCACTGGGGTCCGGTGTGATTGTAGATGCGTCCGGCATAGTGATCACCAACAACCACGTTATCAATAACGGCACGGAAATTCGCGTTGTGCTGTCCGACAAACGCGAGTTTGATGCCGAACTCATCCTGACCGATGAGCGCACTGACCTCGCGGTACTGCGGATCAAGCCTGATGGTGAACCTCTGGTTCCGCTCGCCTTGGGGGATTCCGATGCGCTGGAAGTCGGCGATCTGGTGCTCGCCATTGGTAATCCGTTTGGTGTTGGGCAGACTGTGACAAGCGGCATTGTCTCGGCACTGGCGCGAACCCGTGTCGGGGTATCGTCCTATCAATTCTTCATTCAGACCGATGCAGCGATCAATCCGGGTAACTCCGGTGGTGCCCTGGTTGATATGAACGGTCGCCTGATCGGTATCAATACCGCGATATTTTCGCGCTCCGGTGGATCCAATGGCATCGGCTTTGCCATTCCGGTCAACATGGTGCGCTCCGTAATAGAACAATCGCTCACCGGTGCCAGCAAAGTCGTCCGGCCTTGGGCGGGAGCGGATCTGCAGAATATCACCAGTGACCTGGCGTCTGCTCTTGGGCTGAGCCGACCGCGCGGCGCACTGGTTTCCCAGTTGCATCCTGCCAGCCCATTGAAACAGGCAGGTATCAAACGCGGCGACGTCTTGCTACGCCTGGCCGGCAAGCAGATCGAGAACGCCCAGGAGTTCAGCTTCAGGTTTGCCACTCTGCCGGTGGGCGAAAATTCCCGCGTGGTATTCCGCCGGAAATCAAAGCGTCTCAATGCTGACGTGTCGCTGAAACCAGCGCCGGAAGACCCGCCGCGCAACATCACCGTCATCAGGGGCCGGTCGCCGTTCACAGGGCTGGAGGTTGTCAATGTATCGCCCGCTGTAGCAGAAGAACTTGGCCTGCCGTCATCAGTTGCCGGCGTGGCTGTGACTGGTGTCAAGGGATCACTGGCGCGTCGGTTTGGATTCAAGAAAGGTGATGTGATTGTCGAACTCAACCAGCGGAAACCGGATTCTGTGACCGAATTGCGCAATATCCTCAAACGAGGCGACGGCTACTGGGATGTGGCCATCCTGCGCAAGGGCAAGTTGATTCGCCGCGAATTCGGCGGTTAAGGGGAAGTCCATCCAATGGCATCTCTGTTCGACGCTGCCGGACTGGAGGCTTCCGCACCGCGACCGCTTGCTGACAGGCTGCGACCCCAGTCGTTGGTGGAGGTTCAGGGACAGGACCACCTGACCGGTGAGACCGGCCTGATCTCGCGAATGATCTCGTCCGGACGGATAAGCTCCATGATCCTCTGGGGCCCGCCAGGCACGGGAAAGACCACGATTGCCCGCTTGCTTGCAGGTGAGGCTGATCTGCATTTCGAACAGATATCTGCCATTCATTCAGGTGTTGCCGATCTCAAAAAGGTGTTTGAGGCAGCGCGTCTGCGGCGCACCGACAAGGGCCAGGGAACCTTGCTGTTCGTAGATGAGATACATCGCTTCAACAAGGCTCAACAGGACAGCTTTTTACCCTGGATGGAGGACGGTACCATCACCCTGGTGGGGGCAACCACTGAAAATCCCTCATTCGAACTGAACGCCGCAGTGTTGTCTCGCGCCAAGGTGTTGACCCTCAATCGACTGGACAGTGCGGCCATGGCCGGATTGCTGGCGCGCGCAGAGCACCTTGAAGGCCGCGACTTGCCGGTAACCGAAGAGGCTCGTGAGCAACTGTTTGCGATGGCAGATGGTGACGGCCGGTATTTCCTGAATCTGGTGGAGGATTTGTTTGCCGTTGTAGGTGCGGGTTCCGAAGCGCTGGATGCTGCCGGCCTGGCGGAGACTATCCAGCGACGTGTGCCGGTTTACGACAAGGGTCAGGACGGGCACTACAATCTGGTTTCCGCATTGCACAAGTCGATACGCGGGTCTGACCCCGACGCAGCCCTGTACTGGCTGGCGCGCATGCTGGTGGCAGGCGAAGATCCATTGTTCATCTGCCGGCGTCTGGTACGCATGGCCAATGAAGATATTGGTCTGGCTGATCCGCAGGCGGTCATCCAGGCCCTTGCAGCCAAGGATGTGTATGATTTTCTGGGTTCACCGGAAGGTGAACTGGGGCTGGCGCAGGCAGCAGTCTATCTGGCAACCGCTCCAAAATCCATCGGGGTTTATGCGGCCTACAAGCAGGCAGTGCGCCGGGCACGGGAAACCGGTTCGGTCATGCCGCCGAAAATCATCCTCAATGCGCCGACCAAGATGATGAAACAGCAGGAGTACGGATCAGGCTATAAATACGACCCGGACCAGCCTGATGGATTTTCCGGACAAAACTACTTCCCAGACGAAATGGGCCGGGAGACGTTCTACGATCCGCCTGACAAAGGCTTTGAGCGCGAGATCCGCAAGCGGCTTGACTGGTGGGCCACTTTGCGCACGCAGCGCGGTCAGCATTGATCCAGGTTCAGGAACCAACATGCTTGATTCAGATCAATCCGCCTGTTGAGCAAAGCCGCCAGCATGCAACAAGACTCGAAAAGGGCATTTAGGACACTTTCGTAACCGCCGACACACGGGTGGCGACAATGAAGTGCAATAATGAAGCGATTGGGCAGTCTTCAGATTTGATCAAAATCTGAACCACTGCGACCGGGGAGAACATAATAGATGGTGAAGCAACCGCAGGTAAAAACCCCATCGACCAATACCATGCCGGTTGTGCGCCACATTGGTCTGGGTGATATTCGGGCAGCGTTCGCAACCGGCGTCGGCGACTTTCGCCGAGCCCCATTGTTTGGTTTGTTCTTCGGCGGATTTTATGCGCTGGGTGGTCTGCTGGCAGTTGCCTTCATTGCCCGACTTGACATGCACTACATGATTTATCCGTTTGCTATTGGTTTCCCGCTGGTTGGCCCGTTCGTCGCGGTGGGACTTTATGAAGTCAGCCGATGTCTTCAGCAGAAGCGCGCTCTGACCTGGACGGGCGTGCTCACAACCGTGTGGCGGCAGAAGGGGCGCGAATTGTCCATCATGGCGTTTGTTACCCTGTTCATCATGTGGATGTGGATGTATCAGATCCGGCTTCTGGTGGCGCTGTTTCTTGGCTTCAGGTCATTTTCAAACCTCGACAGGTTTACCGACATCGTGCTCAATACTGGCGATGGACTCCGCTTCCTTGCAGTAGGCCACATCGTTGGTGCAATACTTTATGCTGTGCTGTTCTCGGTGACCGTTGTGTCGATCCCGCTGCTGCTCGACCGGGAAGTGGACTTCGTCACGGCTATAATCACCAGCGTTAAAGCGGTCCTCGCAAATCCGCTTGTCATGATGGTGTGGGGTCTTGTTGTGCTGGTTCTGACAGGGCTGGCTTTGCTGCCGGCATTCCTGGGACTTTTCATCGTGCTGCCGATTCTCGGTCATGCAACCTGGCATCTTTATCAACGAGTGGTGGAGCCTGCCATTGACTGACAGGCTCCGGCGCCGTTTCCCCCGGCTCCATTCTCTGTGAACAAGATGGGCCCGGACGAACCCATATTGTTCTGACGTTCAAAACAATGGTTTTGAAACACGCTGTGATTCCGCAGGCAAATCCAGCCGCAACTCCGTAGGACAGGTACTACGCGCCAATAATGTTGTGATCCGGACCGTAGGGAAAACCGGTTATGTTTTCAGCCCCGGACTTGCCGACCACCAGAATGTCATGTTCCCGATATCCGCCGGCGCCCGGTTTGCCCAGCGGCATCGTGAGCATCGGCTCAATCGATATAACCATGCCCGGTTCGAGCTTGGTATCAATGTCCTCACGCAGTTCCAGACCTGCCTCGCGCCCGTAATAGTGCGACAGGATGCCGAATGAATGCCCGTAACCAAAAGACCGGTATTGCAGCACATTGTGGTCGTCGAAATAGCGATTGATCTCCGCCGTTATACCGGAGCATGTAGCGCCGGGCTTGATCAGCGATATGCCGAGTTCATGGGCACCGACATTGATTTCCCACAATTTTCGCGCAGCGGTTGACGGTTCGCCGATGAACAAGGTGCGTTCGAGCGCGGTATAGTAACCGGAGATCATCGGAAATGTGTTGAGCGATAGAATGTCGCCTTTTTCCAACGTTCGCGTGGTGACCGGATTGTGGGCGCCATCGGTGTTGATGCCGGACTGAAACCACACCCAACTATCGCGAATTTCACTGTCTGGGTGACGCTCGGCAATCGCAAGTTCCATGGCATCGCGACCTGCCATTGCCACGTCGATTTCGCGTGCGCCCAAATGAATGGCATTGCGAATGGCTTCGCCGCCAATGTCGGCAACTTTTGCACCGGATTTTATCAACCTGATCTCTTCGGGTGACTTCACCATCCGCTGAGCCATGGTGGCCTTGCCGATGTCGCACATATCCGGTGCACCGAGAGTTGCGATTGCATGGTCGCGCATGGCCAGCGTGAGGTGGTCGGCCTCAATTCCCAGCCGTCCCGGTTCATCAATAAGGCTGCGTATGGCGCGCCAGTAGTTGCCGCGCTCCCAGTCGGTGTAAGTCAGGTTGTCGCCGAATGACCGCCGCCATGGTTGCCCCGCATCTATGTTGGCAGACACAGTGGTGCATGTGTCCTGGGTGACGATGCACGCGTAAGGCCGACCAAAGCTGCAATACAGAAAGCCGGAGTAATATGCGATGTTATGCATCGAGGTCAGCAACACAGCAGGCAGATCCATGCGCAACATGATCTTGCGAAATCCTCGTAAGCGACGAGCAAATTCTTTGTCTGTGAAGGGGAGAGTTGCCTTTTCCCCATTGTGAAACTGAAACGCGGCTGGACGCGCAATTTTCTGCAGCATGACAAACCTCCAACAAGCTTCCGGGCATGTTGGGCGGCGCCCACGAAAATACCCGGAGAAAACTCATCCGGGCGTTCAGGATGCCATGTGGGTCTGATCTCTCAGCCCTCAGTCGGGTTTGTTCAGCGACGCCATCGCTGGTCCGATGTGTGCTGATTAGTGGTAATGGCAGCCAGAGTCAATCCGGATAAAAAACCCCGGCACGCAGACCGGGGCTGGTTGTCATTTGTGGATTTGATGCCTCAGGCAGCAGGCTTGTCGCCTTCGCTGCCGGCGTCACCTGACGGGGTATCTGCAACGTCGGTCGATTCTGCCCGTGTGGCCCGGTCAGCCATAAACTGATCGAATTCCGACTTGTCGCGTGCATGACGAAGTTTCTCCAGAAAAGACTGGAATTCTTCATGCTCTTCCTGAAGTCGGTTCAGGGTTTCCTCGCGATAGTCGTCAAAGGCGCGATTTCCGGAAGTCGAGAAACCCCCGCGATACCAACGACCAGGGCCACTTTTGCCCATGCCAAATCCGGTTGCGTTAAAGGCCGCGATCTTGCCTCTGTTTTTGCATCTCATGCGTCCGCTCCATATCATGTATCCAAGAATTGCCAGTCCAAGTGGCCAGAAGACCACGAAACTGAGCACCATCAGTGCTATCCAGGCACCCATTCCGTAGTGGTCCAAACGTTCAACGAAAGTGTTCATGTCTCGCCTTTTTCCATAATGTAAATGTAATTAACATTCACATATGTGAGCATTATCTGTGGCGGTGTCAAGGCAGTCCAAATCTTTTTTTGAAATACACTACCGCCACAGGCAAGGTCTCGCATATGCCGTGTACCCGAGACGTGAAACTGTCCCGGAATCCGTCGCTCAGTAGGTAATGCCGAGGCCGCGCAGATAGACAAGCATGTGGGATTCCAGCAGTTCTTCAGCAGATATCGGTTGTTTGAAGGTGGCACCGTCACCGCGGCCAAACAGTGACGCAATGCCGTGACTGACAGCCCAGATGTGCAGCGACACCATCAAAACCGGGGGGCGTTCACCTTCCGGCGCAGTGGCGATGAGCGCTGTCACCGGCACTTTCAACGTATCGAATGCTTCGTCTGCGGCAGTGCGAAGCTCAGGATAAGTGGCGACGTTCAACCCGCTCTCAAACATTGCCGAATAATACGCCGGCTCGTCGCGGGCAAATGCCAGATAGGCATCACCAGTGCGTTTGAATGCGGTAGCCGCGTCCGGTTTGCCGTCGCCCCAGGCCTTGGTAAGGGCGGCAGAAAACGAACGATAGCCTTGCCCGGCCACATCCGCTACCAGCGCTTCTCGATCCTTGTAGTGCCGATAAGGTGCTGCCGGACTGACGCCCGCATGGCGCGCGGCTTCAGCAAAAGTGAAGCCGCCGGTCCCTTTACTGCCAATCAGATCAAGCGCAGCAGCAATCAGCGCTTTGCGCAAATTGCCGTGATGATAGCTGTCGCGGGGTTTTTTGTGCCAGTTCATGTGAAGGTTTTTACATGGACGGTTTAAGCCGTCCAGAGGATTGTTGCAGATATGGTTGCGCGTGCGTATACCTCGCAGTCATGTCAATGTTTCTTTATGCAGCTTTTGGTGGGGCGATCGGTGCGGCGGCCCGCCATGGTGTGAATGTGACTGCGCCGAAGCTCATCGGTCATGGTTTTCCGTGGGGAACGATGATCGTCAATATCACCGGTTCATTCATCATGGGACTGCTGATTGCGATCATGGCTCTGGCGTGGAGCACCAGTCAGGAAACGCGCGTATTCTTGACCACCGGTATACTGGGCGGGTTTACGACTTTCTCGGCCTTTTCACTGGACTTCGCAGCACTATATGAGCGTAAGGATTATGGTCTGGCATTCGGGTATGCCGGGGGTTCGGTTGTGCTGTCGCTGATGGCGGTGTTTGCAGGCCTGTATGTGGCCAGAGCGGTATTTCAATGAGCAATGTCAAACAGATTTCCGTCAAGGATGACGAAGACGGCATGCGGCTGGATCGCTGGTTCAAGGTGCATTTTCCACAGGTAACCCATGGTCGCTTGTCCAAATTGCTGCGCACCGGTCAGGTTCGCGTCGATGGGGGACGCGTGAAGGCCAATGAGCGGCTTTTTCCCGGCCAGACAATCCGGGTGCCTCCGATCAATCTTGAAGCAGCAGCCAATCAGGACCTGCCGCTCACGCCAAAACCACTCAGCGCCCACGACAAGGCGTATTTTCAATCGCTGGTGCTGTTCGAAGACAAGCATCTGTATGTGCTGAACAAACCATCCGGGCTGGCAGTGCAGGGGGGCTCGCGTACCACAAAGCATATTGACGGCCTGGTACAGGGTCTTGCTGCAGACCTGTATGACCGGCCCCGGCTGGTGCATCGGCTGGACCGTGATACTTCGGGCGTACTGGTGATTGCCAAGACGCGATCCATCGCGACGGCGCTGGGCAAGCTGTTTCAGACCCGTTCGGTGCGCAAGATATACTGGGCGCTGGTGTCCGGGGTGCCCCGGCCGGAACAGGGCCTGATAGACAAACCGCTGGTAAAGGAAGGCGGGCCTGGCGAGGAAAAGATGC